>CAZEGG010000360.1:0-3562 GCA_964511755.1 uncultured Desulfobacteraceae bacterium
GATGTGAGCCTGAAACTCGACCCCGGCACTTTCCTGTTCCTGGGTAAGGAGTAGTCCGCCGGACCCTCAATCCGTTTTGAATAATTTTGCCTCACCGCAAAGACGCAAAGATCGCAAAGAAAAGCATTCCCTTTTCTGCTGAGGCGGCAGAAAAGGGAAATCAGACCTTGACATGCACAAAGTCGGAATCGAGTTGCATTTCAAAGCGTGTGTCGAGAGAGATGGCCGGGTTTGGAGAGAGCTTAGGTTCGGAGAAAAGGCAGTTGACTTTGCGGTCTTTGCGCTTTGAGCGAAGCGGGCGGTGAACTGATTTTTTGTGCGACGCTTTTTCGTCTATCGTCCGAGTGAAACGGTCGTCCGTCGTCTGTCAATCTTTACGGCGAAGCCCCGCGAGCGGGACAAGCGCGCGGTGAAATCATACAAAAAAAACTACGTCGCCAAACTTGCGAATTCATTCTGTTAGGCATTCTAGCTCACTCTTCTCACTTTCCGTGTCCTGCTGTTCGTCCAGGAAGGGGATGAAAAAGATGAGAGCCATCCCGGGGACGGATGCCGCGAAACTGAGGCCGAAAAACCAGCCGTAACCCAGCCACTGGGCCAGGAAGCCGCTTATCACTCCGGAGAAGACTCCGCTTATGTTCATGAGGCCTGTACCGATGGCGTAGTGAGCCGCCTTGAACTCGGCGAGGCAGGTCCGCATCAGAAAGGTGATGAGGACAGAGGTTCCGAGTCCTCCGGCAAACTGATCAAATGCGTGGACCGACGCGACGAGGAAAAGGTTGAAAGCCCCGATCGGCGTTGGAACGGAGGCCCCGGTGTTCATGGCCACATACCTGTTCAGGGCCAGTGCCAGGATCATGTAAATGACGTTTGTCAGGTTCTGGGCGAGGAGAAACGGCCAGATGGTCTTCTTCAGTCCGTACCGGGCGATGAACCAGCCTCCCAGCATGGCGCCGACGATGGAAAAGGGAAGACCTACCCCGCCGGAGAGCCATCCATAGTGGACCTTTATCCCCAGGTCCACGAAAAATGGAGATACCATAGAGGTCAGCATCGATTCCCCGGTTCTCATCAGAATGATGAAGGCCAGGGCGACACCCATTTTTTCCCTGTCCATGTAAGCCAGAAATGCCCTTGAGTAAAACGCTTCCGGGTCCCTAAACAAGGACCGTCGGATACGGTTTTTGAAGAGCGCCACGAGTGCCAGGAGGACCAGGAGGGCGATCCCGATCCAGCCGGAAATTCGGATATGTACGAGAACGGGAATGCGGCCCTTCAGGTACTCGTACCATCCGAGGGACATGCTCCATCGGATGACCATGACACTCAGGCCCAACAGGATGATTATCCCGAATCGTTTGAGGTTCAACAGCGGTTTCAGGCATCGCCATATGGGACTCTTGGGCGTTTCCACCCTGGGCAGAAGAAAGAAGTGATAGACGAACAAGACACCCAGCATCGCAGCCGCAGACAAATATGCCAGGCGCCAGGTTGTTACGGCCCCGATGGTGACCACGATGCCGGTACCGGTCATCATGGCGATGCGGTAGGCCATCACACGGTACCCGACGAACCGGGCCTGGCCCTTCCTGTCGAGGGCCTCCATGTAATAACCGTCTATGGCCATGTCATGGGTGGCGGCAATGACGGACCCCACGAAAAGAAATATGGCAACCCACCGGATCAGAGCAGGGAAGGGCGTCAGCAGGGCGACCAGCAGGAAGAGCAGCAGGAGAAGTCCCTGGGTATTCAGGAGCCACCGGCGTTTTGTGCCGAACTGATCGATCTGCGGGCCCCAGAGGAACTTGAGGACCCAGGGAAGACCGAAGAGTGAGGTGAGGCCGATGGCCTCAAGGCTGACTTTCCTGTCGCGAAAAAAAACGGATGACACTATGCGGATCAAGGTGTACGGAAAACCTTCGGCAAAGTACGTAGTGAATGCCCACACGTGGGGAGTCTGGAAGGTCTTCTTATTGAGGGTTTCTGCCATGTTCCCTTTCATATCCAGGAAGCCCTGCGGGATCAACAAAATTCGTCCCTCAATCTGAGCCGAACCTTCCATCTCTGACGGAGGGCTCGGATATGCTCTTTCGATCCAGGGGTTGATAGGGTGTGCTGCTTCGTACTTCTATGCATGAATTCGATATGGTAAACACGACTATTCAATTCGGATATGACATCGTATTTGCGGATCCATGCACTAAGCCCCCCCTGGGGGGCTCAATCCGGCCTTGACTTTCTGTGCATCTCAGGATAGACGGATGATACTTTTTCACGTATTTCCAGAGTGACTATAGTGACCTAGAATGCCTAAAGTGACTAGAGTTGAGGAATTTCTGTTTATTCTATTGAATAGAAAAGCTATACTTAGCATTAATTCCAGCTCACTTTAGCTCACTCCAAACTCTGGATCATTTTATCAGAATGGGAACAAACAAACCGCCACGGATGGCCCGGGACCGGGCCATCCGGAGTCGAGTCTTTATCGTGCAGATGGCGAGGCAGAGAGAGGGTCTGAAAAGAAAATCGAGGACAAGGCATGTTACATGAAACAGGAAGAAGGAAGATAGGCCGAAACGATCCGTGTCCCTGCGGGAGCGGGCTCAAGTACAAGAAATGCTGCATGAATAAGGACGAACACAGCGGTGAGCCTGTTGACGCTAAGCGTTTGTATGCCGAGAGGTACCGGATTCGATTGAAGGAAAGCCCGGACGTGGAGGGTATCAAAATGGCCGGGCGGCTGGTGGTGGATACCCTGGACCTGGCGGAAAGCCATATCAGAGCGGGCATAAAGACAGATGAAATCAACACCCTTGTCCACGACTACACGGTCGAACATGGTGCCGTGCCGGCACCCCTCAACTACCGCGGCTATCCCAAGAGCGTTTGTGTTTCCGTCAATGAGGTCATCTGCCATGGTATTCCCGGTGATCGTGTGTTGAAGAACGGGGATATCGTAAACGTGGATGTCACCTCCATCTTGAACGGTTACTATGCAGATGCCAGTAAGACTTTTTTTGTGGGGAAACCGGGAGCGGGTGCGAAGAAGATCGTGACGATTGCAGAAAGGAGTCTCCTGGTCGGCCTGCAGCAGGTGAGGCCGGGGAACACGATCGGCGATATTGGATGGGCGATCCAGCAATATGCGGAGGGGGAAGGCTGTTCCGTTGTGCGGGAGTTTGTAGGGCACGGCGTAGGGTTTGATTTTCATGAACCACCCCAGATCCCGCACTATGGCCGGCAGGGGGAAGGCATCCCGCTCATTCCGGGCATGGTGTTTACGGTCGAGCCCATGATCAACCTGGGCAGGAAAGAACTTCATATCCTTGATGACAATTGGACCGCGGTCACAGATGACGGGTCTCTTTCCGCCCAGTTCGAACAGACTGTCCTGGTTACGGATACCGGCTATGAGAGTCTGACCCCCTATGATTTGATTTCTTGACAGGATTAACAAGATACTGACAGGTCTCATAAATCCTGGGTTCATGTGTGATGTTCAGGGGGGAAGCCTTTTCTGGAGTGACTGGCGAGAGGGCACCGTCTTTTCGTGACTTATCAG
>CAZEGG010000361.1:0-3542 GCA_964511755.1 uncultured Desulfobacteraceae bacterium
GTTCAAGCCGGGAGGGCTTTTGGATGAAAGAAAATCCGGGACGGCTGCCTATCTTGGACGTGAATCCAGATAGTGATGCCGCTACGCGCCTCTATCCGATTCAACCTTACCGAATGGATGAAGGCGTCTATGTCAGATTCCCCTCCAGGCCGTATAGAGATATTGTAGCCTTCTGCCACCAAATCCGGATAACCGATTATGACAATGGAGACATTTATCCCTCAGGCAATACCGCCGTGGTATGTCGCCTGGACCATGACCGGCCGAAGTCGTTCCTGGTAGGCACCCCCACCTTTTCCAGAAATGCTGAATACGTGGTTTCCAAAGGCGATTACTTTGTTGCCCTGTTCTGGTTGGGCATGGGGTATTGTCTATTTCCAAATCCTCCCACCGAGATCGTCGACAGGCACATTCCACTGGATGAGATATATCCCGAAGTGTCACCACGTTTTACGGAAGAAATGGCCCTTGCCAAGACTTTCCACCGACGCGTGTACCTCTTTGAACGATTCCTATCGGAAATAATAATCGACTCACGCCGGATTCCGACGCAACATAGCCGCCTCATAAATGCAATGTACAGAGGGGCGCAGAGCTCCTTGGACTATGATGCTAAGGAAACGCTTCGAGCGGATTTTTCCGCTCGCCATGTCCGCAGGCTCTGCGTCAAATATTTGGGCGTCTCCCCCAATCTGTTAAGCCGCATCATTCGCTACCAAAAAACCCTTCATTTGATAAATGCACACCCCGAGGATTGCATAGCTGGTCTCGCCGCGGAGCAGGGATATTTCGATCAATCCCACTTCATCAAAGAATTTAGGCGATTTCACAGTATCACACCCGCTGAATTTATCCGCAATTTCGGAAAACAGCAAGAATATCACCGCATATGATGTGCTCATGTCCGTTTTTTCCTATACGCTATCTGCTGTCCTTTATATCCTCTCTGCTCAGGATATCTGTTTTACTCTAACATGACAATTGGAGGATGGATGCCATGGGAAAAAGATACGGGATGTTACTATGCCATCTGGTCGTAATCATTAGTGTTCTGGTATTGCTCCAACCGGCGGGGTATGCAAAAGCCGGAACGCCTGAAGTATATTTGCCCACAGGTTTTCCGCAGGTCGTGGTAGTGTCCGGCACGAATTACGACATGGGGGTGCAGTATGGCGAGCAAACAGCGCATGCAATTGTTCACAATCTGGCTATCTTCAAGAGCAAACTCTATAAAGCTGTAACGGGCGGTGAGAATACGGTCACAGAGGATATGAAAGCATGGAATGTGTATTTGAAGCGATACGACCCGACTCTTGCAGATTGGCTGAACGGGATATCTCAAGGCTGCAAGAATAGGGGGTATTCTGTGAGCTACTCTGATCTGGTATTGCTGATGGTTTATCCGACAGAGCTCTGGGCAAGACCAACCAATCCCTATCCTCCTGAGATGAAAACAACTGCTCAGAAAGTCAGTCTCCTGGATCGCACAAACCCAGCGCGGTCATTTCATCACTCATGCAATAGCTTTGCGGCAACGGGCGCCGCCACTCCCGACGGAAAACCAATGCACGCAATTACCCAGATGGCTGACACGGAGATGATGGATAACGTCATTTTACTGGCATTTCCAACGTCCGGATACAGCTTCGTTTCCCAAACGTATGCCGGAAGAGTGAATGCGAACAGTGCGATGAACAGCAAAGGTTTTGCCTGGTCAATGACAGCCATCCTATCAAATACGCCGGTTTGGGGACTAACCGAAGTCTATTTTCATTATTTGGCGCAATTGGCGTCTTCACGTGCCGACGCGGTTAAATACCTGCAAAAGACACCAAGAGGCGGGGTCGCCGGTGGGTTTATACTGAGTGATCCGACCGGTATTGAGGTCTTTGAAACCAGCGCGAATGTTTTTTCCCGGAGATCATCTTCAGCAGGCAAAGACTTTGTGGTTCAGACAAACCACCTGGTTGATCCGAAATTGAAATCCTATAATCCTCCCTGGTTGGTACATTTGGCAACTTATGCCAGATATGATACAGTTTTTGAGCATTTAACCGAGGCTGCCCCGGGTTCGGTCAATTTCGATTTTACCAAAAAGCTTTTCGCTTCTGACGATTGGTATGAGAAGGGCGCTAAAACTTGGCATCGCAATGAGCCCGGCGCGCCGAATCTTTCCAATGATCATACTTCTATCAATGAGAGCATATTTCATCCCAGTGATCTGGTTGCATACCTCGCAACCGGTACACCAAGTGGAAACGGAATTCCTGCCTATGCAACCGGTGAATATGTAAAAATCAAATTGTCGAGCGACCCGGTGAAAGTGACGGACCAGGCAGATTCCTACGCTTTAACGGACTATTGGAAGGCTGCGGATCTCTTTGAAAAGGAGATGAACAAATCGCCCGCACCCTCCTATCTGACTATTCCCCTGATATCGGAGGTCAAAGGGCTCCTCAACAAGGCGATGGACGCGTATTCGACCGGCATTGACAGGGCGGCTTACGCCTATCTGAGAAAAAATGTTCAAGAGAGCAATGCTCTGCGGGGTTCTGCCCTGACAGGTTTTGCCAAAGCCCAACTTTGTGCTCAAAAGGCGATCTCAACATTAAAAAGAGCAGAGGATGTTAACAACTGAAATACGGGCACTGACTGATTTCCGCTCCAGAAACGAGATATTTTTTTAAGATCACGAAAATCAATGGATTACGCGGAGAAGTACTTATATTAGCACATCGCATCCCGCCAAGGCCGGACAGATTGACACCGACCTGTCCCGTCAGACGCGGGAGATTGTGAAAAACAGCCATTTATGGACGGAAATCATCTAGTGGCCCGCGAGACCCTGCACGCGTAACACTTTAGCGGTTCCGCCCCGGTGTCCGGGTCGAAGACGTCGCCCCCGAAGAGCAGGTTGGCGCACGATTCCTTCCAGCGGTACTCGGGCGGGCCCGCCTCAGGGTACCACCATCCATGCTCAGCGTTCACGACATCGAGTGCGATGCCGTTGAAAAGCTTTGCCTTGAGTCTGACCCTTCCATAGGGCGACTCCACCCATACCCAGTCTCCGTCCGATATGCCCAAACCGGATGCCGTTTCCGGATTGATCTGAACGACAGGATCGGGACGCCGCCTGCGCAGGGAATCAATCTGGTGCAGCTCTGAATGGAAATAGTAGAGTCCTTTAGTGCCCGTCATCAGGATGAGAGGATAGTCCTCGGTCGGAGAAACGGGCGGCTCAACATAGACCGGCAGGGGGGGACGGCCCTCGTGTTCCATGATGGTCGAATAGAACTCGAACTTCCCCGAAGGTGTGGCGAATCCTTCCGCTTCATGTTTTCTGTAGCGCATCTCGCCCATAACAAGATTCTTTTCCTTGAACTCCTCGAAACGCATGCCCGTCCCCTCGCAGACCCAGTCGAGGTAGGCATGCAGATCCGGCCAGGGAAAGGCGTCGTTGAGGCCGAGGCGGTGAGCGACCTCGAGAATCACGTCCTTGTCGTCCCTGGCCTCGCCTATCTGGGCGAGTTTCTTTCGGGTCA
>CAZEGG010000362.1:0-3538 GCA_964511755.1 uncultured Desulfobacteraceae bacterium
AATTCACTGATTTTCTTCATCTTGAGTTCAACAAGATTCATTCTCTTTCTCTCCTCTATTTCTTATATTTCTTACACCAGTACTGAACCCGGATAAGCCCACCGGTCACACGCAGGTCGGAATCAGCAAAATGCCAAAGCCCGGATGTCGAATGAAATCTGAATGACAAAATGACAAAGGCTGTTGGGTCCGGTGACTGCGGCACTCACTATGGTCCAGGCCTTTACTCAGTTCAACCATTTGCTGTTTGACACTGATATGACATGTTCATGGTGGACGGTCTATTTATTCGCTGTTGCTCATATTTCCTGGATGGCGGAGCGTTTCGTCAAGATTTGCCTTTCGGGATTCTCGGAGCCCTCTGGCCAGGAACGCTGCTTCCCGAACCCATTCCCGCGCACCTGTTTCCTCAAAGCCGGTGAGAATAATGGAAAGTGTCGCAAGACGCTCGACCCCGAAACCATTATGTGTGAGTTAGAGAAGGTGACTCAGTAGATGAGCTATGCAGTTTTCTGATATCCGGTCTTTACCGAATCCTCCAGACGGTAGGAAGTATAATTGTTGATAATATAGCCTCACAATACAGATTGTCAAGGTTTTTCCTCACCGGGCCCTGATCCCGGGTGCCGAAGGCTTTCCAGCATGTCCCGGAAGTCATCCGGGAGGTCCGCGTCGAATTGCATGAACCGCCCGCTCTCGGGGTGGTGAAAACCCAGAGATTTCGCGTGAAGCATCTGGCGCTGGGGAAACACCGTGGTTCCCCTCTTTTGCAGAGGGTGCCCTTTCCACCATCTTTTCCCGTATCCATACACCAAATCCCCGACAACCGGATGGCCGAGGTGGGAAAAATGGACACGAATCTGGTGTGTTCTTCCGGTTTTGATGGCAACCCGGAGGAAAGAAAACCCGGCTTCAAAGCTTTCCAGGAGCCACCAGTCTGTTATCGCCTGCTTTCCCCTGTCCTGCACCACCGCCATTTCCTTGCGTTTTCGGGAATGGCGTGCGATAGGCGCATCGATCATGCCCTTTGTCTCTTTCAACCGGCCATGCACCAGAGTGCGGTATTCTTTCCGTATCTCACCCGCTTTGAACTGCCGCGCCAAGGCAGCATGAGCATGATCATTCTTCGCCACCACCATGAGGCCCGACGTGTCCTTGTCAAGCCTGTGGACGATGCCCGGTCTTGTCACCCCGCCGATTCCTGAAAGGTCTCCGCAATGCCAGAGGAGTCCATGGACGAGGGTCCCTGTTGCGTGTCCGGGGGCGGGATGGACCACCAGTCCGGCCGGCTTATTCACGACGATAACGGAAGTATCCTCATATACAACGGCAAAAGAAACTGGTTCAGGTTGAAGCGCAGGAGGCAAGAGTGGGGGAATAGAAACGCTGATGTGATCTCCCGTCCGCACCCGGTAGCTGGGCCTGGAGGCCGCCCGGTTGACTCTGATAGATCCCTTTCTGATGAGTTCCTGAATTCTGGAACGGGAAAGCGCCATCGACTTGGACACAAGGAAGTGATCCAGCCGCAGACCCTGCTCCTCTCCGCCGATATTAAAGAGGAACGTGCCGCCGCCGCTCGGCATATCAGGTCTCTGGTTCATCCGGACATCAAGCCTGACAGATGGGCAGGAAAAGCTGGCTTAGGCAAAAATGCGATCCAGGTCTTCTTCTACCTGATCTTCGCCCACCTCTCTCGCCAGGGAGATCTCTTTCACGAGCAGGTTTCTCGCTGTGTCCAGCATCTTTCTTTCGCCGAACGAGAGTTCTTTCTCCACTTTCAGCATCAAAAGATCCCGGTAGACTTCGGCCACCTCAAAAGCAGATCCGGTCTTGATCTTCTCCATGTATTCTCTGTAGCGGCGGTTCCAGGTCTGATTATCTATGGGCAAATCTCTTTTCCTCAGGATGGAGAAAACCTTTGGGACTTCTTTCAGGCCGATGATCTCTCTCAATCCCACATTGTCCACATTCTGCGTGGGAATCATGATGATCATATCATTGTCAAGGATCCGCATGACGTAAAAATCCTGGCTGCACCCCGAAATTTCCTGGCTCTCAATTCTTTCAATTCTTCCAACACCGTGAGCCGGATAGACGGCCAAATCACCTACTGTAAACATCTAAGCCCCCAATCTAAGACAAACATACCACAAAAACTCCTCTAACGTCAAACAGCAGCTCAACGATCAAAGAGAGATGCCTTTTTCTTGAGCTGTTCCAGCAAGCGGAAATCAGTAACGGAAAAAACCATGGTGAGGATTGAACCAGGATGCCGAAAAGAACGGCCCGCTCCTCACCATGGCTTCATTCGGCTAAAGCTTGAACAAATAGCCGACAAAAGGCAGGAGCGGTGCAATGACCAGAGAGACCACGGACATAAGCTTGATCAGGATGTTCATGGCCGGTCCCGAAGTATCCTTGAAAGGATCGCCGACGGTGTCGCCGACCACCGCCGCCTTGTGGTTATCGGAGCCTTTGCCCCCTAAGTTTCCTTCCTCGATGTACTTTTTGGCATTATCCCATGCGCCGCCGCCATTCGCCATGAAAAGCGCCAGAAATACCCCCATGACCGTTGCGCCCAGCAGCATTCCCCCCAGCGTCTCTTTCCCGAGGAGAAAGCCGACCGCCACCGGGCTTAGCACGGCGATCAGGCCTGGGGCCACCATCTGCTTCAGAGCTGATCCGGTTGCAATGGAGACGCAGGCCTTGGAATCGGGCTTGGCCCCTTCTTTCCCTTCAAGGAGTCCGGGAATTTCCCTGAACTGCCGCCGGATCTCCTCCACGATGCTGAAGGCTGCCTTGCCCACGGAAGTCATGGTCAATGCGGCGCAGAGCATGGGAATAATCCCGCCGATGAAGGCGCCGATCACTACCATGGGGTTTCTGATGTCGATTGTATCCAAACCCGCGGACTGGGCAAATGCAACGAACAAGGCCAGTGCAGCCAGTGCGGCAGAGCCGATCGCAAATCCCTTCCCAATGGCGGCCGTGGTATTGCCGAGGGCATCGAGCCCGTCGGTGATCTTCCGGGTCTCCGGGCCCAGGCCCGCCATTTCTGAAATGCCTCCGGCATTGTCCGCGATGGGCCCATAGGCATCCACCGTCATGGTCGCGCCGACGGTTGCGAGCATCCCCACGGCTGAAAGGCCGATGCCGTAGATCCCGCACGTATGATAAGCAATAAATGTGGCCACGCAGATACCCAGGACCGGCAGATACGTGGACTGCATGCCTACGGCGAGACCGGCAATAATCACCGTGGCCGGTCCTGTCTTGGACTGTCCGGCAATGCGTCGAACCGGAGGACCTGAGGTGTAGTATTCCGCCAGGAGGCCGATGGCAATGCCGCAAACCAATCCCGAAAAGACAGCCCAGAATGCGCCCATGGGCATCCCCAGACTCTTGGTGATGATAATGATCAAAATGACAAAGATGATGGCCGCCACAAATGTGGTGTACCTGAGTGCTCCTGCCGGATTCCCTTTCTGGAAAACCTTTATGGAGAACACGCCGATAAAGGAACTGAGAAGTCCCGCCA
>CAZEGG010000363.1:0-3533 GCA_964511755.1 uncultured Desulfobacteraceae bacterium
CACCGTCCACCGTAGGTACTGCCATTGCAGTACCTGCCCACAAAAACACCGCCAGTAGTACGCTCAGAATCGCTGTACGTTTCATGTCTTCTCTCCCTTTGCTTTGCAGTCCAATAGCTTCTATTTCGACATTCTTGTGCCCTATTTCCGGCCGTCAGGCTGTAAATCCGTGGTAAAAACAGGCGCTTGAAACATAGTGATTTACAATAAGGCAAGGATCGTGCCGATATTGGCTGGTCGGCTGAGAAAATGGGATATATCTTATTTCTGTTATGATGTCAATAGGATATGTGCTCCAGAAAATTGATCCAAGAAAAGGGAGGGAACAGAAAACAGGTCAGTGTGTAAAACGTTGCTAACCTTCTTGTGTAATTCCCTGCCACCAATGGCAAAAGAGTACATAGAGGAAGAGTCAGGAAGCGAGGACCGTCCATTTTGAGGGAGGCTTTTGTAGGAGTAAGGAAAGGGGATATCATTGAACTGCGCCTCGCCCCAACCCTCGCAGGCGAGAGGCGCGGTGATATCCAGGAGCTATGTTCCGTCGAATGAGGGGCATAACGTGCGGGAATAAGAGCTCCGCGGAAAGCAGAGGCAAGGATTGCATTTTCCCATCAATGCAGTGTAATTTTGGGTACACAGGAAGCGGGTTTTTCAATTAACAGCGCTGCTGTCGACCACCGAGAGGCTGTTTGTAACTCTCTGTATTTTATGAGAGAGTGGTTCCGATCCGTAGCCTGATAGTTCCCAAAGCAGTCTCTGGCATGCAATTTGCTTGACTTCCCTAGTACTGATTCTTCCCATTTTGGAAGTCAGACATGTATTCGAATGTAAATCGATTTAACTCAGCAAAACTTAGTCATTAAGTTTTTGACTCGCTTATGCTGGAGGCAACATCATGAGACGAAAAACAATGATTGCGGTATTCACTGGTATCATGCTGATGGCTTTCCCAGGTATGGTGCTGGCGGGTTCAGCGACACTTAGCTGGCGGGCAAATACCGAGTCTGATTTGGCTGGGTACAGAGTGTACTATGGTTTTCAGTCCCGATCCTATGGCCCGTATACCCCAACGGCAAAAACTGTTACCAGCTATACACTGAACGGACTCGCACCGGGAAGGACCTACTACTTTGCATTGACGGCAGTGGACACATCCGGCAATGAGAGCGGTTATTCAACAGAGGTATCAAAGACCATTTCCGAGACGGGATCGACGTCCGGGAGCCAGACGGGATCGACGTCCGGGAGCCAGACGGGATCGACGTCCGGGAGCCAGACAGGATCGACGTCCGGGAGCCAGACAGGATCGACGTCCGGGAGCCAGACGGAATCGACGTCCGGATGCGACGCGAGTCATCTGTACCTGTGTCAGTCCGAGGTGGAATGTAAGAATGCGGGCGGATACATTTCTGTTGCCGCCAATGGTACCGGTACTTGTATGCTCCTAGAACAAGCCCCGGCTAAAGAGGAAAAGCCTATGAATCTGATGACATCAACCTCGGTGATGGAGTCGGCTCCCGTAGCCTTGGCGGGCGGTGCCGCCGCTGACGGAACCGTTGCCCCTGGAGAGAAGATGCATTTGCAGTTCCGCGTTCCAGGGTACGCAAGCCCGGTTGATGTCTATGCCGCAATTCAATTTCCAGTCGCAGGCGCCCAGCTCTTCTATTTTCAGGATAACGCGAACATACCCTTTATAGAACAATTCAAGCCATTAAAGATGAATTTTACAGGCCCCTTGAATAAAATGATTTATCCGGATTTCGATGCCTGCGCTGCCTTTGGAGGTGCCTATGATGGCGATTGGTCGGTGTACTACCTGGTTATCCCGGCGCAGGGTCGGACATTTGGGACAGCGGATGCCCTGTTGAGTTACATAACAAAAAACCATGTTCCGTACCGTTATGAATGGTATGACCTTGAACTCAGGTGTGGAAGCGCGCAATAGCTGACCGTCTTGCAGGACAAAAAATAGGCTTGGACCAAAACCTGGGCCGGAGTTCGCCAACTCCTGCTCACGAGACTTTTCTGTAACTAATCTAGTTTCCTCGCTTTTTTATTTTTGTTCATTTTCTGGTTGATTTCGGCCGAAGATTCCTTGAAAAGAGATTAAGGACAACCGGAGGTTGTTGACTTCCGGTGAGGTTCATGGAAAATCAAATAATAGGATCTAGTATCACGGGAGGGCATTTCCTTTGACCAGAAATTCGAAAGCTTGCTGCATTCATAAAAGAGACGAAGGGTTTACGCTCATAGAACTCCTGGTAGTGCTTATTATTCTGGGCCTCCTTTCCGCACTGGTGGCGCCGAAGTTCTTTGGAAAGATTGAAAAGGCAAAGACAAAGACCGCCAAGGCGCAAGTCGAGCTTCTGGGAGCGGCCTTGGATGATTTTCGTTTGGATAACGGCCGCTATCCGACGACAGAGGAAGGGCTTAAGGCGCTGAGAGAAAAACCGGGCGACTTGGAAACATGGGACGGCCCTTACCTGCCGAAACCTGTACCGGAGGATCCGTGGGGCCGTCCCTATCACTACCAGAGTCCTGGAGAACATGGTGATTATGACCTCTTCAGCTATGGAAAAGACGGTGTTGAAGGGGGTGAAAAGGATAACCAGGATGTCGTAAGCTGGAAATAATGCGTTGACTAATTACTTCGGAAAAAAATTTTCACGTTTTTTTCAGACGGGGAACGAAGAGGATGGGGTCCCGGCGCCCGAAGAGACAGCCTTGAGCTCCTTTCAGATGCAAGTGCCGGAAATGGATGAAAGCCAGTTTCCGGAAGATCCACTCCCCATGAATCTCCTGCCTCTGCGATTTATGAAAAGCTTCCGTTTCCTTCCTTTGAATGACTCAGGGGAAAATGTCACAGTGGCGATGGCCGACCCCTATGATCTTAATACCCGGGAGGTTATTCAAGAAGCCTACGGCAAGCCTATAAAGGTATTCAAGGCTGCTGAGGAAACCATATCCCAGTTTATTTACAGATGGTATGAAGCTGATGCGGATATGAATGGAGGCGATAGTTCGGATGAAGCCGAATTAAGCATTGAGGAGCAGCTGTGGGGGAGTCCGGAACACCTGAAGGATATGGCCTCAGAGGCTCCTGTCATAAGGCTGGTAAACCATTTAATAAGCAAGGCCCTCGATGTCGGGGCCTCGGATATTCACATTGAGCCAAGGCGACAGTCTTTACAGGTCCGTTATCGGATTGATGGCATTCTGCACGACCAGGAAGCCGTGGCCAGTAAGCTCAAAGCTGCTATAACCTCGAGAATCAAGTTGATGGCCAAGATGGACATCGCTGAAATGCGGCTTCCCCAGGATGGGAGGATCAAGTTCAAGTTGGGAAAGGATGAGATAGATATACGTGTATCCTCCGTACCTGTTCAATTTGGAGAGAGTCTTGTACTGCGGCTTTTGTACCAGGAAGACATCAAATTGGAATTGGATAGTCTGGGATTTCCGGAACACATCATGAAACCCTTTAAATCCATCATATCCATGCCGCACGGCATAGTGCTCGTGTGCGGCCCTAC
>CAZEGG010000364.1:0-3503 GCA_964511755.1 uncultured Desulfobacteraceae bacterium
GTGGGCAGGCCGTCCAGATCGTCCTCGGCATCAATGGGGCTGCCGACAAAAACAATGCGCTCATCCGCCAGGTACCGACGGACATGGCCTGTCCGCAGCTTCAGCGTCCCACCGAACGCTGAAGTTGCCGTGTCTACAAAAGGAGGAGAAGTCCAGGGGCCGGGTCACCCCCCGACCGTAAGCCCGGGGGGTCCTATTCAGGTAGGAACCTGCGATGGAAACCGTCACGCGTGGCATGGTCATCAACGACGTCATCAAGAAACACCCGCAGACGATCAAAGTCTTCAACGATTTCAAGGTGGACTCCTGCGGCGGCGGGGCGGCGATCGAGACTACGGCAAAGCGGGACGGCATCGACGTAGAAACTCTTCTAAACGCGCTGAATGTCGCCGTTCAGGTAGCGGAGGGAGAGTGCGGGTACTGCGGTGATCCGGAGGCCAAGATTAAACGATAATCCGTTTCGGCATTTTGCCTCTGGGTCGCACGAAGTGTCAGAATAACGCTGGCGCGGAGACGTAGGCCATACAGAGATGTTGTTGCTCCCAACGGAGTTCACCGGGTCTATGCCGTTTCCCCGGCCCGCTCATCGATCAGGTTTATCAACACGGTGGCTCGGCAGCTCGGTCACCTGACGGTTGTCTAAAAAATCGGGAGGAAGTCCAGACCCGAAGAAAGTGAAGATCCCATGAAGATCATGAACGCATTGACCGCAGAAAGCGCACCCAATCCTCATGGAGTAAGCGCCAGGCCAATCTACGACAGCCCGAACGCCATGGTGGTGCACATCACCCTGATGCCTGGGCAATCGCTCAAGAAACATGTGACACCCGTGGACGTCTTCTTCTACGTTCTCGAAGGAACCGGCATCGTCGAGATCGGGGAGGAAAGGGAGACGGTCGGCCGGGACATGCTTATTGAGAGTCCTGCCCGTATTCCGCACCGGCTCGCCAATGAGGGCGATCAACTATTCCGGGTGCTGGTCGTCAAGGTCCCCAAGCCCACCGAATCGACAAAGATTCTCTGACCGTTCGAGCAACGGCGAGGCAGATGGGCAGGATGGATTCCTCAGGACGACGCATCCACCGTGAACTGAAGACCGTCCGGGTGATGATCGGCCTCTACTGCCGGGACAAGCACGGCGAGGGTCCCGGCCTGTGCGAAGAGTGCCTTGCGTTGTGGGAATACGCGAACCAACGTGTGGACCTCTGCCCGTACCGCGCAGACAAGCCCACCTGCGTCAACTGTACGGTGCACTGCTTCAAGCCGGCGATGTGTGAGGAGATGAAGACCGTGATGCGGTACACTGGTCCTCGGATGGCCTGGCGCCATCCGATCCTGTCCCTGTTCCACTTTCTGGACGGTAGGCGCAAGGAACGATCGGAACTCTCCCGGGAGTGACCGGGCGGCCGCCGCGATCCGGTATTCTCCGTCACCGGCGGGGGAGAATAGCGTTGAGCGAAGACCTGAGCAGATCAATAGCGCGGCAAGGAGGTATCACCGTGAAAAAGAGACAAATAAAGGAAAAGATCCACTGGCTGGGTGCCGTCGATTGGGATAGACGCCTGTTTGACTCGCTCATTCCGCTTCCGGACGGCACGTCGTACAACGCGTACCTGGTCGAAGGGAGCGAAAAGACCGCCTTGCTGGACACGGTCGATCCGTCCATGGCGGACGAGTTGATGGCCCAGTTGGCCGATGTGTCCAAAATAGATTACATCGTTTCCCACCATGCCGAGCAGGATCATTCCGGCACCATTCCACGCGTGCTGGAGCGTTTTCCGGAAGCAAAAGTGGTTGTGACCTCCAAAGCCAAAGGCATGCTCATCGATCTTCTGAAGATTTCCGAAGACTGTTTTAACACCGTGGAACATGGTGCGACATTGTCCCTTGGAGACAAGACTCTCAAGTTCATTCACACCCCTTGGGTGCACTGGCCGGAAACCATGGTGACGTATCTCGCAGAAGATAAAATTCTGTTCAGTTGTGACTTTTTCGGTTCCCATATCGCCACCGCCGATCTTTACGTTACGGATCAAGGGCGTGCATACGAAGCCGCCAAACGCTATTTCGCGGAAATCATGATGCCCTTTCGCAGCGTGATCGTAAAGAATATGGAAAAGCTCAAAGGGTATGACATTGAAATGATCGCCCCGAGCCACGGTCAGATCTACGACCAGCCGGCCTGGATCCTGGCCGCCTACCGGGATTGGTTGACGGGCGCTCCTCACAATCTGGCCGTATTGCCTTTTGTTTCCATGCACGGCAGCACCCGGCAAATGGTGGATCGTCTGGCTTCCGCCCTTGTCGAGCATGGGGTTCGTGTCGAACTGTTCAACCTGGCGGTCACCGATATCGGAAAACTTGCCATGGCGCTGGTCGACGCGGGGAGCGTTGTCGTGGGTACGCCAACCGTACTGACCGGTCCTCACCCGCTGGCCGCCTATGCTGCGCTGCTGGCGAATGCCTTGAAGCCCAAGGCGAGGTTTCTTTCCATTATCGGATCTTACGGATGGGCGGGAAATACCGTGGAAGCCCTTGCCGGAATGATCCCCAATTTGAAAGTCGAGGTATTGGAATCCGTTCTATGCAAGGGGGTTCCCTCAGTGACGGTTATTGGCGCCTTGGACCAGTTGGCCCGCACGATTGCGCAGAAGCACAAGGAGAACGGCTTCACATAGGATATGTTTTTGGGCAATCACTCCCTGGATAGTTTGGCCGGGTTCGATGAAGATTCAAGCGATGGGAAATAATCCAGGAAAGGAGGTGTAGGCCATACCCAGGTGTGGACTTCCCCTGGTTTCGTAGACACCTGACCGGGTAATAATGAGGGTCCCTGACTGTAACAGTATTCGATCGCACCCGGGAGGAGTCGAACCGACGGTCTATTTCCGGATCCTGCACACTTCCGAGGAAGGGCACAACATCGCCCCCGTGGCCGCCTATTGCAAACAGGGAGCTGAGATTGTTCTCGGTCCCAAGGCCATGTTGGAAAACAACAAGATCAGCGCCTCTACAAGCCGGATGCCGTATGACAAGATGGATGGCGCCACATTGCCCCCTCCCGGCGAACCAAGGACGCCCCGGATCGTTGAACTCGTCTGCAAGGCCATAGAGTGGCGGCGGCAACTCAACGCCGGTGAAGTACGCAACCAAGCCGATATCGCCCGCCGGGAGGGCATCAGCCGTGCGAGGGTCACCCAGGTCATGAGCCTACTGCGGCTCACCCCGGAGATTAAAGAAAGGATCCTCTCCTTGCCCGACACCCTCCACCGTTCTGTTGTCACAGAGCGGATGCTTCGGCCCATTGGAGCCATCCCGGACTATCGTGACCGGCTTCGGGAATTCCGAACAAAAATGGAGTAAGGCAGAGTTTTGGGCTCAGTAGTCAGCAGAGGGGACTCTATTCCCGAAATATTTGCTTGGGTCAACCTTTGGCGCCGATGATGGGTCAATCCCCGATGCCGATCAACAGAGAGCTCGGTTCCTTTCCTATAAGGTAGCTC
>CAZEGG010000365.1:0-3478 GCA_964511755.1 uncultured Desulfobacteraceae bacterium
TCAAAAGGAGGATCCATTACATTGAACCCGTTTTACAAGAATTTGGCACTCTGGCTGGTTATCAGCCTGATGATGGTCATGCTGTTTCAAATCTTCAAGCAGCCGAGCAAGAGTAATGTCTCGGTCAGTTACAGTGATTTTCTCGGTATGGTGGACAACGGAAGTGTTACGCAGGTCACCATCCAGGGAGACAATATTTCCGGCATCTCATCCAACGGTCCTTTCAAGACGTATGCGCCGAAAGACCCTGAAATGATCTCCCTGTTGCGGAGCAAAGGGGTGAAAATAACGGCAAAACCGAAAGAAGATTCTTCGTGGTTCCAGGTCTTTCTCTCGTGGGTCCCCATGCTTCTGCTTATCGGAGTGTGGATTTTTTTCATGCGCCAGATGCAGGTGGGAGGCGGAAAGGCCCTTTCATTCGGGAAGAGCAGAGCCCGGCTCATGACTGACTCGCAGGAAAAAGTCACCTTTGAAGACGTGGCCGGCATAGAGGAGGCCAAGGAGGAACTTGAAGAGATCGTGGAATTTCTCCGGGACCCCAAGAAATTCACCCGGCTGGGAGGACGAATCCCGAAAGGGGTTCTCCTGATGGGATCGCCCGGCACCGGCAAGACCCTTCTTGCCCGGGCCATAGCAGGAGAGGCCGGGGTGCCCTTTTTCAGCATCAGCGGTTCAGACTTCGTGGAAATGTTCGTGGGAGTCGGCGCCTCCCGGGTGCGCGATCTCTTTGTGCAGGGAAAGAAGAATGCGCCCTGCATCATTTTCATCGATGAGATCGACGCAGTGGGCAGACACCGCGGCGCAGGGCTTGGAGGGGGCCACGATGAACGGGAGCAGACGCTTAATCAGCTCCTGGTGGAGATGGACGGGTTTGAGTCCAACGAGGGAGTTATTCTTATCTCGGCAACGAACAGGCCTGATGTCCTTGATCCGGCGCTCCTCAGACCTGGCCGGTTCGACCGGCAGGTGGTAGTGCCTGTTCCGGACCTCAAAGGCCGGGAAGGGATATTGAAGGTGCACCTCAGGAAGAAGCTTGTGAGCGATGATCTTGAGGTGGGGGTCCTGGCCAGAGGAACGCCGGGATTTACCGGCGCTGATATCGAAAACATGGTGAACGAAGCCGCCCTCATGGCAGCCCGGCGAGGGAAAGACCGGGTCGAGATGGACGATTTCGAGGATGCCAAGGACAAGGTCCTCATGGGCGCTGAGCGGAAGAGTATGATCATCAGCGACGATGAAAAAAGGACCACCGCATACCACGAGTCAGGGCATACCCTGGTGGCAATGCTGCTTCCCGGCACGGACCCCATCCACAAGGTCACCATTATCCCAAGGGGCCGGGCCCTGGGCCTGACCCAGCAGCTTCCGCTGGATGAGAAACACACCTATCCAAAAGAATATCTGCTGAACAACATAGCAATCTTCATGGGGGGCCGGGCCGCCGAGGAGATTGTGCTTAAGATTCAGACCACCGGGGCCGGGAACGACATTGAAAGGGCCTCTGAACTGGCCCGGAAGATGGTTTGTGATTATGGGATGAGTGAAAAGCTGGGGCCGCTCACCTTTGGAAAGAAAGAGGAGCAGATCTTTCTGGGCAGGGAGATTGCGCAGCATCGCGATTACAGCGAGGAGACGGCCCAGAAAATTGATGAGGAAGTCCTGAGTATTGTCAATACCGCGTATGAAAAGACCAGCAACCTGATCAAGAATAACCTGGAAACACTCCATGACATGGCCAAAGCCCTGCTCGAAAAAGAAACGCTGACAGCGAAAGATATTGACGAAATCATGCGGATCCGGAAACAGAAAGAACAGGAACAGCCGGCATCCCCTGAGGCGGTCTAGGAAGAGTGAGCAATGGCTGTTTCACTTGAGTGGGGGCCATACTTCCTTGATCTGGAGAGGAAGACTCATGTCATGGGCGTGCTCAATGTAACGCCCGATTCCTTTTCCGATGGGGGGCTCTTCCTGGAGGCCGAAAATGCCGTAGAACACGGCATCGCCATGGCAGAAGAAGGGGCGGACTTTATCGATATCGGCGGAGAATCCACCCGTCCGTTTTCCAATCCCATATCCACCAGTGAAGAGATCGACCGGGTCGTTCCGGTCATAGAGACCCTCGCCGGAGAAGTGGAGGTGCCCATCAGCATCGACACCCGGAAGGGGGTCGTGGCAAAGGAGGCCTTGAAGGCGGGGGCCTCTATTATCAACGATATCAGCGCCCTTCGTTTTGATCCTGCGCTGGCGTCCGTGGCTGCCGAGTCGGGTGTGCCCATTGTATTGATGCACATGAAAGGCATGCCCGAAAACATGCAGAAGAACCCCGTATATGATGATCTTATCGGGGAAATCAGAGGGTTCCTGGAAGATGCAGTACAACGGGCAATGAAAGCCGGCATTCGGGAAGATCTGATCCTGGTCGACCCCGGGATCGGCTTTGGAAAGACCTTTGACCACAATCTCCAGATCCTCAGGGAATTACCGTCCCTCATGTCCCTGGGAAAGCCGGTCCTCATCGGCACGTCCAACAAGGCATTTATCGGTGAAATTCTCAATAAGAAAGCTCATGAACGCCTGACCGGCACCATGGCAACCGTGGCAGTTGCAGCCATGAACGGGGCCCATGTGGTACGGGTGCATAATGTGAAGGAGGCAGTGGAGACGGTCAGAGTGGTAGATGCAATCAAACGAGGCACGGTGAAGGAATAACCGCGAGGTGCTTGAATCATGCTTTTCTGCATGGACATCGGGAATACCAATATCGTACTGGGACTCATCAGGAAGGGAGAGATTTTTCAACACTGGCGGGTCAGGACCGAACGGGAGGTGACTTCCGACGAATTCGGGATTCTCGTGCGGAATCTTCTGGATCACAGTGGCATAAGGTCTGACGAGATAAAGCACATGATTGTTTCCTGTGTCGTTCCCCCACTTCTCAACATGGTGGAGGAGTTTGCCAGCCATTATCTCAAGGTGAAGCCGCTGATTGTGGGCTCTGAAACAAAAACAGGCATGCCTATCAAGTACGATAATCCCAAAGAGGTTGGCGCTGATCGAATCGTGAACTCGGTGGCGGCCTATGAGAAATACCGGCAGGCCATGGTCGTAGTGGATTTCGGAACCGCTACCACCTTCGATTTTGTTTCCGGACAAGGGGAGTACCTGGGGGGGGCAATTGCTCCCGGTGTGTGGATTTCCTCTGAAGCACTCTTCCAGAAGGCGTCGAAGCTCCCTCGGATAGAGATATTTGCCCGGCCCAAGGGAGTTATCGCGAAGGACACCATCAGCAGCATGAACGTGGGGATTGTTTACGGGTATGCCGGCCTGGTGGACGGCATTGTGAAACGCATGAAAAAGGAGAGCAATGAGGAGGTAGTTGTCATAGCCACCGGCGGCCTGGCGCCGCTCATCTGCGACGTGTCTGAGACCATCGACCACGTGGAAGAGCTGCTGACCCTCGAAGGACTGAAGATCATCT
>CAZEGG010000366.1:0-3455 GCA_964511755.1 uncultured Desulfobacteraceae bacterium
TACTCGTGCACGATATTCTGGAACCGGTGCGCCGGCTGGCCCGGGAGACCCTCCACGACAGCCGATTGCGACCGGTCGAAGACGATGTGAGCGCCCTAAAAAAAAGCGTCCATGGTCTGATCAGAGAATACGGTCATACCTCTATTGAACTGGAGAAAAGCAGAGAATATCTCCTGCAATCAGAGAAGATGGCCATGGTAGGGAAGCTGGCGGCAGGGACGGCGCACAGCATCCGCAATCCCCTCACGTCCGTGAAAATGCGTTTGTTCTCGCTGGAACGCAATCTGGACTTGAACGGTGCCCAACAGGAAGATTTCACCGTCATTTCAGAGGAGATAAGTCATATCGACAATATTCTGCAAAATTTTCTTGAGTTCTCGCGCCCTCCCAGACTGAAATTGCAGATGATCTCTCCATCAGAGGTCGTGGATCAGGCCGCACTCCTGCTGCGACACAGGCTTGAATCCTGCAACGGCGCTCTTACCATTGAAAGGGCAAAGCCACTTCCTGAAGTGAAGGCCGATCCGGAGCAATTGAAAGAGGCCTTTGTAAATATTTTTGTGAATGCGTGCGAGGCCGTGCCGGACGGCGTAGCGATCACCGTCAAGGAAGAAGAAAGACCTCTTGACGGTGGAAGCCAGGCAGCCGTTATACGGATCGTGGACAATGGCCCGGGAATCCCGGAAGGCATTCGAGAAAAAGTCTTCGAGCCTTTTTTTACCACCAGGGAAGAAGGGAGCGGTCTTGGCCTCAGTATTGTTGCCAGGATCGTTCAGGAGCACGGGGGAAGCGTTACCATCGAATCTGAGCAAGAAAGGGGGACGTCTTTTGTCATCACGCTCCCCATAACATCTCAAGAGGAGGTTGTTGATGAGCTCGATCCTGATCATTGATGACGACGATCAGTTACGCAAGAGTTTTGAAAAACTCCTGCTGGAGGAAGGATACGAAGCGAAAGGCGCCGCTTCAGGGGAGGCAGGCCTCAAGTCTCTTTCATCCGACATCCCCGATCTTGTCATTCTCGACATGCGTCTCCCGGGAATGAACGGCTTTGAGACGTTCAAGGCAATCCACCGGATCGAGCCCAAGCTTCCCGTGATTATCATGACCGCGTACGGAACAACGGAAACAGCCATCGAGGCCACCAAGTTGGGGGCCTTTGATTATATCCTGAAACCCTTTGAAATCCCGGATATACTCCGAGTTATAAAGGAGGCCCTGAGAGCAGGCCGTTTTATGCGCCTGCCGGTGGAGATAGACGTCACTCCGGATCAGGCCCTCCGGGATGCCATTATCGGCAAGAGCCGGCCGATGCAGGAAGTGTACAAGGCGATCGGCCGCGTTGCCCCCACCGATGCGACGGTTCTGATCCGCGGAGAATCCGGTACGGGCAAAGAACTGGTAGCCAGGGCAGTTTACCAGCACAGCGACCGATCGGACATGCCTTTTCTGGTGATCAACTGCGTGGCCATCCCTGAGAATCTTCTTGAAAGCGAGCTGTTCGGGTACGAAAAAGGCGCTTTTACCGGGGCGTCGCATCGTCGTGTGGGCAAGATTGAGCAGGCCAACAGGGGGACCATTTTTCTGGATGAAATCGGGGACATGCCCTTCAGCATCCAGGCAAAAATCCTGCGCCTGCTTCAGGAAAGGAGTATCGAACGGCTTGGCGGTCGCGAAACCATTCCCGTGGATGTGAGGATAATTGCCGCCACCAACCGGGACCTGGAGGCCGCACTCGCAGAGGCAAGATTCCGGGAAGACCTTTATTACCGGCTCAAGGTGATTACCATAACGTTGCCGCCTCTCCGCGATCGCGTGGAGGACATTCCTCTCCTCGCAGACTACTTTCTGGCCCTCTTTGCCCGTGATGCCGGTGCGAAGAATCCACGCATCACCAAAGAAGCCAAAGCCATACTCTCCAGCTATTCCTGGCCCGGCAATATCCGTGAATTGGCCAACACCCTTCAGAAGACATTGATCTTCAACCGCGGTGCGCCCATATCCAGTGAAGACATCATCAACACACTCAGCAGCAAGACAACAGGAGTTGAGAAGAGCGTGGAGATGTACGATCAGGCCTTGCGGAAATGGGTGCGACAGATTTTGACCGATCAATCTGAGGAGCACCTTTTTGAAACCTGCGTAGACCGTTTTTCAGGGATTCTCATCGCGGAAGCACTGAACATGACTTCCGGGAATCGATCGCAGGCCGCCAAACTCCTCGGTCTTTCCCGTCCTACTCTTCATGCCAAGATAGACAAATATCATCTCAGGCTTGAGACCGCCGTCACTGAGGAATAGCACCCCTTCAACCTGCAGGAAACAGATACGGCCGTCTCCCTCCCCGCCCTTTCGTTGCATTGTGCATTTTCGAGTCTCGAACCGGGTCCACTCGGACCGTCGCAGGAAACTGCTTTACACAATGTAAAGGAAGCCGACATGCCGCCTTCGAATACAAAAATTTTGCTCATATTTTTATGACGTATTTTCAGTCAGTTGCCTTCCAAAATCATGCCTGAGAATATGGCATGAGCTTTGCTTTTTTCATCTGTCAGGATGCAGGAATAACACCTTTCTTTTCACAGGCAAACTCTTTGCGACCCTGAACGCGCCTGTGAAAAGAACGTGGGGGATGAAAATGAAAAAAATAGTCAAAATCATGGCTGCCGTAGACTTCTCTCGCTACTCGAAAGAAGTTCTGGAGTATGCGGGAGCTATTGCAGAAAACATGAAGACCGACATGGTTATCGTCAACGTGATTAACAACAGGGACATTGAGGCCATGCAAAGGGCCGCGCAGATGACCAAAGGCTTCTCCGTCGAGAGATGGGTGCAGGCACAGAAAGAGGAGCGGCTGGAACTCCTGCAAAGGTTGATCGAAGAGACATCTTGCGGGCACCTTCCCATCAAAATCATTTTCCGCACGGGGGTGCCCTTTAAGGAATTAATGAAAGGGGTGGACGAAGAAGGTCCTCAACTTCTCGTGATGGGCCCCAAAGGCCGTACAGATCTTCCCGAGGTCCGGGTGGGCTCAACTGCTGAAAAGGCGTTCCGTCGTTGCCCGGTACCGGTGCTGACCGTACGAGGTGGGATTGATTAGGCTGCCTGAGTGCAAAAGGAGATACCAATGGACACGCCCAAAGAAAGAGCAAAATACATTCCCGGAATATACGCAAAATCAGGACCGCGAGCAGATGAGATTGCCGACAGGTACATACGGGAGTGGGATCAGACGCGGCTTGAAAGACAAAATGCCGCCCCTGGCGGCAAAATTCCATACACCATTTGCTTTTCTCGAAAGATCGGTGTTGGTGCCCTGGAAATTGCGGACATCCTGGGGAAAAAGATCGGTTTTCGCGTGGTCGATCGTCAAATCGTGGAACATATCGCAGCCAATGCACAGTTGAGAGAAAAAACCGTCGACCTGTTTGATGAAGGGTATCCCGGCAGGATGA
>CAZEGG010000367.1:0-3446 GCA_964511755.1 uncultured Desulfobacteraceae bacterium
TCAGCCTATGCCCCTATATTATGCTCACCCGAGGCGACCCGGTGGCCGGGTTTTTGTCCACGGTTACCGGACATCCGTAAACTGCTTCCACGTTCCGCGCAGTAAGGACCTCATCAGGAGTTCCTTCTGAAAATACTTTTCCCTCGTACAGAAGAATAATCCTGTCACAATACCGGGCCGACAGATCCATATCATGGGAGACGATCATGAGGCTGAGTCCCCGTTCTCTGCTCAGGGAGGAAAGGAGCTCAAAAATTTCCTTCTTGAAGCGCAGATCCAGAAAAGAGGTAGGCTCGTCGAGTAACACCAGCCCCGGCTCCTGAGTAAGCGCCCTGGCGAGCAGGACGCGCTGTTTCTCTCCTCCGGAGAGCCGGTCTATCGGCCGCTCAGCGAGCTGTATGCAATGAGCAGCCTCCATGGAAGCCAGAGCGACTTCAAGATCACGCTCCCCCTCAAATTGGAACAGGCCCATATGAGAAAAGCGTCCCATGAGGACCACTTCCAGGGAAGAAAAGGAAAACTGAAAATGGTTCTCCTGGGGGACCATGGCTATTTCCCTTGCAAGACCGGCTCTGTTGTACGCCTGGAGGGGCCGGCCTTTGAGTGACACCGTCCCTTCATCGGGCTCCAGGATCCTGTCCGCAACCTTGAGCAGCGTGGTCTTTCCGGAGCCGTTTGGGCCCAGTATGCCGACCACTTCCCCGGCTCCTATCTCCAGAGATACGCCGCGCAGGGCCCAGCGGGAACCGTAGCAGTACCCCACATTGCTCAGGCTCAGGATCCCGTCCACCGGCTCCCTCTTTTTCTAAGCAGGTAGATGAAAAACGGTGCACCAAGAAACGCAGTGATGACCCCCACGGGGAGTTCCGACGGTGAAATAACAGTCCTGGCAAGCGTGTCTGCTGCAATCAGAAAAATCGCACCACTCAAGGCTGAAGCGGGCATGAGAAGCCGGTGGTCGGAACCGAAAATCATCCGGCACAAATGGGGAATAACAAGGCCCACAAAGCCGATAAGTCCTGAGAAGGCAACCACAAGACCAATCACGAGCGAGACTACCAGAAAGCAAATCAGTTTGGCTCTCCCCACGTTTACACCCAGGTGAAGCGCCGCTTCTTCTCCCGCCGTCATCACATTCAGGTGCCTGGCGAAGCAGTAAAGGATAAGGAACCCGGCGATTACCGCCGGGGCTGCTATTGCCGACTCCGCAAATCTGCTCTGGCTCAGGTCTCCGTAAAGCCAGAAAAGCATGGTGTGGAGCCGGTCATTTGCTGCCGTGGCAATGAAGAACATGATGATCGCCGTGAAAAACGCATTGATAATGACTCCTGCCAGGATGATCGTTGACGATTCCATCCCGATCTTTTTCTTCCCGAGGACAAGGACCAGGTACATGGTAAGCACCGCGCCCCCGAACGCCAAGACAGGAATTCCAAAAGTGAAACCGAGGCCGAGCATAATGCCGAGGACTGCTCCAAATGCAGAACCGCTGGAAACACCCAGGATGAACGGATCCGCAAGAGGGTTTCTCAGGAGCGCCTGGAACACCACCCCTCCCAGGGAAAGGGAAAACCCGACAAGCCCCGCAAGCATCACCCTCGGCAGGCGAATCCGAAATATGACAAGCCGGGCAGGATCTGTCGGCGAGCCGTTCCCGAGAAGCAGATCCCACAGTTGTCCCCAGGTAATCCTGGCCGTCCCCACCATCGTTGAAAACAGCGCCGTGAGGACCAAAAGACCCGTGAGAATCAGGCAGACCTTTACAACCATTCCTGCCGTGAGGGATCTTACCGGTATTGTCGTGCTGCTTTGTGAGGTATCTTGAGGGGTCATCATTTTCCGTACACCCGGTTCTGAAGCGGCTCAATCTCCGGGTGGATAAGTCTCGTCATGATTTCCAGCCCGCTTATGATGCGAGGGGAAGGCCTGTCGATAAGGTCCGAATCAACCAGGTAGACCTTCCTGTCCCTGGCAGCAGGGATGCTGGGCCATGTCAGCCACTGTTCACGGGCTCTCTCAAAACGGCCGCCCCGCTCCATGGAAGAAATAATGATTACATCCGGTTTCCAGGCGAGCACTTCTTCCCTGTTTATCCGCGGATAGGTAGCCGAAAGGTCCGCAGCCGGATTCACGCCTCCGGCAAGCCGGATGACATCATTATGAATAGTGTGTCTGTTCACTGTCATGATGGGCCGTAAGTTGATCTGCAGAAAAACCTTTGGGCGTTTCAGGCCGGCCGTTTCCCTGACAATCTTTTCAAGGCGCCTGCTCAGGGAGCCTGCAAGTCGATCCCCTCTCGCCTTGATCCCGGCCACTTGGGCGATGCGTGCAATGGTCGCAATCGTCCCTCGCACAGTCCTGGGGTTCACCACGTATACCGGAATTCCGGCCTGTTCCAGTAAACGCACGGCCTCCGAGCTGTTTCCATCCATTGTTCCCAGAACCAGGTCGGGCTTCAATTCAAGGATTCTCTCCACGTTCACCCTGATATAGCTTCCCACTTTCGGTTTTTTCCGTGCCTCCGGGGGATAGTAACTGAAGCGGGTCACCCCTGCAACACGATGGCCAAGTCCCAGATAGTAAAGAATCTCCGTGATATTGGGCGCCAGAGACACGATTCTTCGAGGTGGTGCAGAGAGAGCCACCGGGCGGTTCAGGGCATCGTAGAAAACAGTGCCGAAGCACGGAACCGCGTCCACCAGGAGTATGCAGCAGGCCAGGAGAGAGAAGAGTCGTGTGATTCCTTCCTTCATACTTTCCCCAAAAAAAAACCCAGACCGATGTCCACGATCTGGGGAAATCCCGTTTTTATCCTCAAGATCTCACTCTGCGGATTCCGTCTCCACGAAAGGTATCCGCTCTGTTCAGGCAGGTCTTCTGGCTTCCCTGCCCTTTTGACAGCCTTCCCGTCAGGCGGTTCCAAGCTCATTGCCGTGCGCTCACAGGCAAAACAGACCACAAGGGCCTATCAGCGGTGAACTTTGAGCTATGATCCGGCCTGGCAGTGGCGTATCAGTTCAAAAGGGTTCCCTCTTCCCAGGGAGAAGAGGGCAGGGTTACAGCGGCGGGCCCGTCCCCGAATTGCACGGGGTTCCCTATTAAGCTCACACGCACCTAAACATATTCTCTTATAAAAGAGTCTCTCCTGAAAGTCCAGCCAAAATAGTCTCAACCATCAGAGGAGTCGTGGTCAGGTGCCTGCAGTCCCAGTTTGTCCATACGGTATCTGAGGGAACGTAAGTTGATCCCCAGAAGCTGTGCAGCCTGCTGCCGCGACCCGCGGGTAATTCTGAGGGCCTTGAGGATATAGTCCCGCTCGATTCCCGCAAGCACCTTTTCCAGGTCGATGCCCTCCGACGTAAGGTCGGTTTCCCGTCGGTTCTTCCTTTCCTTCTGGAGGTTTGAAAGGGTCAGGCTTTCGGGCAGGACGATATTGGATGTCTCAA
>CAZEGG010000368.1:0-3441 GCA_964511755.1 uncultured Desulfobacteraceae bacterium
TCTTTCTGGCACGGGCCTTTCATCCCAGGGAATTCTGGTTCAATGGAGATCATTCCCGGGATGCGGTTTTTTCCGAGCTCATGGGAGTCCTCTCGTCCCGGGAAATCAAGATCCGTCATCCTGCTCTTCTGCCGCACGCAAGCGATGTCTCCGGAGTGAAAACAGAGATCCTGCATCCTGCACTCTCTGCCGGCGCCTTGCAGTCCGCCGGAAAATCCGAGTCACTCAACGACCGCTCCCTGGTGCTGCGGTTCTCCTATCGCGGAAGGTCCTTTCTTTTTCCCGGTGACATTGAGCAGCGGGGTGAAAACGCATTGCTCAAGAATATGCGCGGCAGCATCAAAAGTCAGGTACTGCTTTCGCCCCACCACGGAAGCAGCACCGCCAACTCAGTAGAATTTCTCGCAGCAGTGGCACCTCGGATTTGCATCATATCCTGCGGGAAGGAAAACCGCTTCGGGTTTCCACATCCTTCGACCCTGCAAAGACTCAGGTTAGCGAAATGCCGTATTCTCAGGACGGACCGGGAAGGAGCCATACAGTTTTCAGTGGCCGAAAAAGGTGGCGAATGTCAGCTCAGGACCTACCGGAATAAATGGAGGTTCGCGCCGCTCCGGCTTGGGTCATGAAACAGAAAGGGATGGTGAAAAAACACCATCCCTTTCTGAGGGCCCAGGGATCATCTTCCCTGGGAAGGCCCACCGCTCATGCAGGTCACTGCTTCAACATTCCTGATTCCCTGCTATTGGGCGGTCACCCCCTGGGGAGGCGAGGGGGGTGTCATGTCAGGCACAAGCCATGAGACGGCATTGGAATCTCCACTTTCCCCCGCCCCGTTATACGCTCTTACAACAAAATAATAGGTCTTTTTTTCTTCCAGCGGCAAACTGGTCAGTCCGTACTCGGTAACGTTGCCGACGCTCTGGCTATTTGGATAGCTGCCCTGGGACAGACCGTAATATACTCGATAGCCGGTCACATCACCACTGCTCGCGTCCCACACCAGTTTCGGGTCGGCGAAGACGGTCCCCGGTACGAGCCAGGCAAGGACAACAACAGCCAGAACAATAGCGATGATTTTTCGATTCATGGGGCACCTCCTGTTCTCAGGCGCGCCGGTCTGCCAGCCGGCCACCCTTGAGCATCTAACCCAAGCACATTCCGTGCCAAAATGCCCCTAACCTGATTTCGTTGCCATTTTGTGCAGTTCAAACACCCTCTCCACTTCCGGCCTATTCATCCAGTATAGAAAAACCGACAGTGTCGAGATTTAAATACGCTTTTTCCCTGGGTCCTGCCCGGCGTCATCTCGGCTCAATTCTTGAGATTGTGTTTCCCTCGCCACATGTTCACCCAAGAGCATTTCGGCTCTCCGCCCGTTCCCATTCATCGGGTTTTCCGCATCCACAACAATTTGCAGCGTGCGTTCACCATTGAACTTCCAAACACAAATGATCCGTAGCTGATTGAAGCCGAACTCCATTGCTGCTTGCGCTCTGTCGGACCACCGTTCCACAGACTTCTAATGTGCGCCGAATACACGCTTCAACAATTCAGTCGTCCGCTTGGCAGGGTTCGTGCGGATAGAAGCTTCTTCTTTGGCCATGTAGTAGAAAATACCGTCCATTCCTTTCTCAATGACGTAATTGGTAAGGTCGGCTTTTACATCCGGGACAAAAGGAACGGACCGGTACTTTTTCATCACATTATCATACGCCTGAACAGCTCCAACTTCGGAAAGGGTGTCGTTGACCACGGGTTGCATCTCTTTTGCAAGGGATGGAGACATCTTGCTTCGAAAATATTGAGTGGCAGCGTCTTTCGGACCATTATATATCCTCTTGACATCATCAAAGGTCATTTCGGTAATCGCCTGCAGGAAAAGCCTCTTTGCCTTTGGAGTCGCCACTTCCGCCGCTCGATTGAGTTTCAACTCAAGGTCATCGAGCCGTCCGGACATACCGACCTTATCCAACACGGACCTCACCGTCTCCAATTGTTTTGGCAGCGGTATATGAACAGCTGAGTCTTTATTAAAACCATCAACACGGCCTAATCGGGAAACCACATTTTCCGAGCCGACACGAAGCGCCTCTTTAAGTCCGGCCCCGATTTCTTCAACCGTGATTCCCGATCCTTCATTGCTTCCCCCGAAGCTTTTCAGGAGTTCTTTGCCCTTATCAAGCCAATTGAAACCGGCTTCCGCAGCCCCGAATTGAAAAGAAAATGTCATAAAAAATATGCCGATTATGATTGCAAATCGAGGCATTACTCGTTTCAGGAAATTTGCGTGCATGATAAACTCCTAAATGCCAAAATCATTCCAGTTGGGTGTTGCCGGTTGTCTACCCCAGGGCCTTACCTTGGGTAGGCGCCCTGGGCAGCGCAGTGGATTGAAATTATTCTACCCCGACCGTTTACAATTCGGAAGTACAAAACGCGCAACGAGTTGCATTGATTGCTATGGTCGAGAAGCATTTCGGACATTCTTTGGTCGTCGGTTCCTCCGGGACTGCTTCCTCTTTTCTGTTGAGCTTATTCATACCGCGAATAAGTACGAACACCGAGAAAGCAACTACCAAAAAGCTGATCACCGTGTTGATAAAAACGCCGTAATTGATCGTGACGGCACCCGCCTTCTGCGCCTCTGCCACCGTTGCAAACGTGCCGGCAGAAGCTCCCTGCTTGATAACGAGGAAGAGATTCGAAAAATCCACGTTGCCGAGCAGCAACCCGATCGGCGGCATAATAATATCGGCAACAAGCGACTTTACTATGGTACCGAAAGCAGCACCGATGATAATCCCGACCGCCATGTCAACCACGTTCCCCCTCATAGCAAATTCCTTAAATTCTTTCAGCATCTTGTGTCTCCTTTCATGTTGACTGCCTGCCCGTTATGTTTTTTTCCATGTGCCACCTCCCGGTGGGAAAAGTGTTTACTCGGGATCTTCAGGATTGACAGCTATTGGTGAATTCAATCTAAGGAAATCAGGAGCATCTAAAATCTGCGCCCCAAACCGACATAACCCTACAGTAAAAACAGACTTTCCAAAATAGGGTAATTATCGTATTTTTTGGTGTCTTTTTATGTATCGCCGTCTACACTTGTCGCCGGATTTCCTCGCGATTAATTGACACGTTTTATTCTTTCGCATATATTGCTACGAATCGGTGCATCTTGTGTTTCCGGACGTCCTTTTCTTCCCTGGAAAGTGATCGCTTAATCCCTGATGCCGAATTGATCCGGAAGAAGCGTGTGACGCCAATATCCAGGATAGTCGGCCAGACATACTACCAGTGCCGCGCATAAGACCAAACTTTATCAGAAGATGACAAAACAGAAAAAAAGCATCTTTGTGTGTCAAAACTGCGGGTACCAGGCTCCCAAGTGGCTCGGCCGGTGTCCTGATTGCGGGCAATGGAACACCCTGGTGGAAG
>CAZEGG010000369.1:0-3430 GCA_964511755.1 uncultured Desulfobacteraceae bacterium
CGCTTCTTGCTCAGGAAGACACAGTCCAATTCCGGGAAAAGGTACTGCTGCCGCTGCCTCTTGGGCCTCCGCAGACGCACCTTCTCTCGCACATGCCGCGCGATGTCATACTTGGTCAAGGCCATCTCTATGGACACCCCCCAGTGTTCTTACTCTTGGCGAACAATGGCATATCTGTTATAATTTGTCAAATATGCATCGATCCTTCATACCGAGACTCATAAACGACCCTTTTTCCGATCCCGGACTGTATATCCCCTTCCGGTTCGAAAGAAGGGCATTCCTGTTTGACCTGGGGGAACTCGACGGACTCCAGTCCCGGGATCTCCTCAAAATCACCCATGTGTTTGTCACGCACACCCATATGGACCATTTCATCGGCTTTGACAGCCTGTTGCGGATATTCCTCGGAAGAGAGAAGGTGCTCCATTTCTTCGGCCCGCCCGGTTTTCTGGCCCAGATGGAGGGAAAACTGACTGGATACACCTGGAATCTCGTGCATGAATATGAAACGAACCTCCTCCTGCGGGCAAGTGAAATCAGTGAACAGGGCATCGTTACCAGGCAGTATGTGTGCCGCAGGGGCTTTCGGGCCGAAAAGAATGATTCTGAGAAATCATTCCATGGAATCCTCCTGAAAGAGCGCTCGTTCACGGTGAAGGCCGCCCTTCTCGACCACCAGATCCCCTGCCTGGGCCTCTCTCTCGAAGAGGATTTCCATATCAATGTCATCAAGGAGAATCTCCGGGAGACGGGACTCCCGGTCGGTCCGTGGCTGAACCGGTTCAAGGAATATCTCTATGAAAAAAGAGACCCGCTGCTGCCATTCCGAATAACCCCTGCTGAAGCCAGGGGCCTGCCGGATGAAAGGACATTTCCTCTTGGGGAACTTGCTGAGCAGATTGCGCGTGTTTCTCCGGGCGAGAAAATAGCTTACGTCACGGACGCAGGGTACAGTCCCGCAAACGAGGAGAAGATTGTTGCGCTGGCAAGGGATGCGGATCACTTCTTTGTTGAGACCGCATTTCTCGAAAGGGATGAGCCCATTGCCCGGAAAAAGTACCACCTGACGGCGCGGCAGGCAGGCCTCCTGGCGAGAAGAGCCGGTGTGAAGCAGCTTCACCCGTTTCACTTTTCGCCGCGTTACGAAGGCCGGGGAGAGGAACTGGAAAAAGAGGCCATGGAGGCCTTCGGCAATGTCAAATGTCAAAGCTCAAATGTCAATTCTTTAGAGGGCACCGATCAGTCGTGAAATCACGATGCGCTGCACTTCGGAAGTCCCTTCACCGATCTCCAGAAGCTTCTGATCGCGATAGAACCGCTCCACGTCGTATTCTTTCATGAGCCCGTACCCGCCATGCAGTTGGACGGCATGGTTGGCACAACGGTACATCACCTCCGAACAATGGAGCTTGGCCATGGCGGCTTCTTTTCCAAAAGGTTTCTTGTTGTCCCGCAGCCAGCAGGCTTTATACAGGATCAGGCGGGCACATTCGATCTCCAGTGCCATGTCTGCAAGCTTGAAGGCGTTGACCTGAAAATTGGAAATGGGTTTCCCAAACTGTTCCCGCTCTCTGCTGTACTTCAGGGCCATCTCGAAGCATCCCTGAGCCCCGCCGAGCCCCATGGCACCGATGGAAAGGCGGCCACCGTCCAGGGTACTCAGCATCTGAGGAAAACCGTGTCCCTTGGGGCCCAGCAGATTTTCTTTCGGGAGACGGCAGTCGTCAAAATAGAGCTCACTGGTATTAGAGGCCCTCCACATGAGCTTCCCGTGCATGGGACGCGCCTCGTAGCCGGGGGTCCCCTGCTCCACAAGAATGCAGGAAAGGTCGGGACGACCATCGTTCCTGGTACCTGTGCGGCACAGGGCAGTGACGCCGGCACTGATGTCGGTGGAGGCATTGGTAATGAATATCTTGCTCCCGTTTACGACCCACTCATCACCCTCCAGAACGGCGGTCGTCTTTGAATTGCCCGCATCGGATCCGGCATTGGGTTCCGTGAGGCCGAACCCCCAGAGGGCCTCTCCACTGCACAGCCTGGGAAGGTATTCGCGTTTCTGCTCCTCGCTTCCGAAATAGTAGATGGGGCCGATTCCAAGGGAATTGGCGGCCGCGACCGTGGCCGCGTGGGATCCGTCCACACGGGCTATTTCCTCTGTGGCGATGATGTAGGAAACGTAGTCCATGCCCTGACCGCCGTACTCTTCAGAGACAAACATTCCGAAAAGCCCGATTTCGGCCATCTTTCGCATGGTGTCATAGGAGAATTCTTCCTTTTCATCCAGATCCCGGGCGACAGGCTTGATTTCCTTTTCCGCAAACTGCCGTACTGAATTCCGCAAAATTTCCTGTTCCATGGAAAGACTGAAATCCATAATCATCCCCTTACGAATTATTTGAAACTGATTCGACAGTGCTCTCTTTTTGAAAAGCTGGATCGTGGAAGTTACCGGATTGTTTGATTTCATCAAACATGTTCAGTTTATAGGATTATGCTCAAGTGTTGTCAATCAGAAATGCAGTGAAGCGTTTTGAACAAAAATTATGTTTGACTTCTCCCCTTGCTCTTATTAAAAGAAATAGACAATTCAAGGAGAAAGGAGAGTGCGGTATGATTAAATTCAGTGAAAGACAATTGAAGATACCCAAATTATTACGCCCCGTGTACCTGGTAACCGCCGGGCAGTCAAAGTTTGACCGCGCCATACCTCAAAAAAGGACGGAAGAGCTGGCCATTGATGCTCTTACCATGGCGGCAAGACTCATTGACAAGACGCCTGCGGAGCTGAAAAGCTACATTCACACCGCCTATTACGGCCATTTCGCCGATCACTTCGGTGATCAACTCCTGGGCGAGGCAGTTATCCATGACCGCCTGGGTCTTGACCCCCTGGGAAATATCGGCATCAAGACCGGGGGAGCCACCGGGGGATCCACCCTCTGGGAGGCCATGAAGGCGGTCGCCTCGGGGTATTCCGATTGCGTGCTGGCCATGGGCTGGGAGCGCATGGACGAGGTGCCCACGGACGAAGGAAATCACCTGATTTCCTGCGCCGCGGACAAAGACTGGGAAACCCCGCTCGGACATATCTACACCGGCTACTACGCGGTCATGGCCCAGAAGTACTGGCAGGTCTTCGGCAAGGAGGAGGATTCCTTCCGCCGCACCATGGCGGAAATCTCCGTAAAACATCACGGGTATGCGCGCTTCAATCCCTTCGCCCACGCCCCCATGAAAATCACTGTTGATGATGTTCTGAAATCCCCTGTTGTCGCATATCCTCTCCGGGCCCTTGACTGCTGCCTCATGAGCGTGGGCGCTGCCTGCGCGATCATCTGCGATGAAAAAACGGCCGTGGAACTAACGAAAAACACCAAGAACAAGCCCCTCAGGATCTGGGTGGCGGCCGGTTCTCATACCCTGC
>CAZEGG010000370.1:0-3430 GCA_964511755.1 uncultured Desulfobacteraceae bacterium
GGCAGCGGCATGCCTGAAATACTGGCGACCACCGAAGCCCTGATGACCAACCCCGAGCTCGTGCATGCGGCCATAATTACCGATGCCAGGTTTTCCGGCGCCACCCGGGGGCCGTGCATCGGACATGTCTGTCCCGAAGCTGTGACCGGGGGACCGATTGCCCTGATCGAAGACGATGATCTTATTGCCATCGATATCCCCGGAAGAAGCCTGGACATCATCGGCCATAAGGACGTCCGCCTCACTCCCCAGGAAATTGAAGCCTTGCTTGCCGAACGCCGCGAGCGCTGGGCTCCGCCGGATTTGGGACATCCGCCTGGGATTTTGAAACGGTACGCCAAGCAGGCGGTATCGGCTATTAAGGGAGCATACCTGGAGTAATTCGGTAAGTAAGAATGGGAAAAGCAGAATTCGTGATGTCAGACAGGGTTGAGGCTCCGCTTATCCTGGCCATGGATATCGGGACTTCGGTCGTGCGGATGATGCTGTTCGACCGTCTGGGGAGAGCCCTGAAAAACGCCTGCTGGCGCCACTCTTCCGCGGTCCGGACTTCCAGAGACGGGGCGTCCGAAGTAGATGCCGATGCATTGCTTCAAATCGTCTGGGATGGCATCGATGCCGTTCTGGGTGGGGCCGGTCCGCTGGCGGAAAAGATAGCCGGTGTTGCCGCCTGCACCTTTGTCGGCAATGTCATGGGCATTGATCACAAGGCAAGACCGCTGACGCCGATTTTCACCTATGCCGACACCCGTGCTGAAAAGCAGGCCCGCCGGTTGCGCCTTGAGTTTGAAGAGCACGCCGTTCATGCCCGCACCGGGTGCCGTTTTCATTCCAGCTACCTGCCGGCCAGGTTGCGTTGGCTAATGGAGACCCGGCCTGGGCTGACGCGGAAGGTGGCCCGGTGGGCTTCGCTGGGTGAGTATATGGCCCTGAAGCTCTTTGGGGAAACCGGGGTCAGCTATTCTGCGGCTTCGTGGACAGGACTGCTGGACCGCAACCGGCTGGTTTGGGATGCCCAACTGCTGGCGGCACTTCCGGTGGACGTGAACCAGCTGTCGCCGTTGACCGATATCAGTGCGCCGCAGCGGGGGCTGCGGAAGGAATTTGCCACGCGCTGGCCTCGGCTCCGAGACCTGCCCTGGATCCCCGCGGTGGGTGACGGAGCTGCCGCAAACATCGGTTCCGGGTGCATTTCCTCTTCCCGTGTGGCCCTCACCATGGGGTCGACCACGGCTCTCCGGACCGTGACTCAGGAACCCGTTGACAACCTGCCGGAAGGGCTGTGGTGCTACCGGGTGGATGGCGTTCGCTCCCTGCCCGGCGGGGCCCTGAGTGAGGGCGGGAATGTTTTTGCCTGGATGAAGCAAGCGCTGCGGCTGGGAAACCAGGCAAGCCTGGAACAGCGGGTAAGCGAGTTAGAACCGGATGGTCATGGATTGACGCTGCTGCCGTTTCTGAGCGGCGAGCGGGCCCCGGGATGGCAGGGTATGGCACGGGCCGTCATCCATGGAATCTGTCTGGCCACCACCCCGGTGGAAATTCTGCGTGCGGGCATGGAGGCGGTTGCCTGCCGCATAGCCCTGGTACTTGATCGGTTGGGTACAATTTTACCGCCGGATTTCCAGATCGTGGCAGGCGGGGGTGCGCTCAGAAAATCACCCGTCTGGCTGCAGATCATTACGGACGTGCTGGGCCGGGAGATCGAAGTGTCCTCTATTCAGGAGCCGTCCGCCCGGGGGGCAGCCCTGCTGGCCCTTGAAGCTTTGGGGTTTGTAGGCAATCCGGAGGATATTCCGGGTGAGATCGTGCGCACCTGTCATCCGGATTCGGAGCGGCATGAAATTTACCGCCGGGCCTTGAAGCGCCAGGTGAAGCTCTATGAAAAACTGATCAAGGAACCCGAGTAGCGCCCGTCTTCGGATACTGGAAATTGAAACGCCTGTAATCCTTTTGCGAGAGCATTCGTCTTGGGGTCAAGCAGCATTCCAAATAGTGGACCTCGACAAATGGAGTGAGCACCGGCAGGTTTCCAGTCCAGAAATGAGATATTTTTTGCAAGGTCAAGAAAATCAAGGGATTACGCGGAGACGTACTATAATAGTACGTCGCACAAGTGATTCCGCAGGTTGACGATGAGATTGTGAAAAATAGCCATTTGTGAATGGAAACTGAATAATTTCTTCCCGGAAAGAGAGAGGAGGCAAGAGCAATGGATAACTTCAATCTGCACAATAAAATATCACTGGTCACCGGCGGCAGCAGAGGAATCGGGTTGGGCATCGCCAAAGCCTTTGCCGAGGCGGGGTCCGACGTCGTACTGGTGGCTCGGGACGAAACCCGGCTTGGACAGGCCCGGGAAGACCTGACTGGAACCGGCCGAAAGGTATGGACATACGCGTTTGACATGGGCGATGTGGATAACATCGACTCGTTGTACGCGGCAATCATCAAGGACACCGGCGGTGTTGATATTCTCGTGAACAACGCCGGCGGTACCAGACGAGGTTGGGCCGAAACTCTCAGCACCGAGGACTGGAATTTTGTCATCAATTTAAACATGACTGCCGTATTCAAGCTCTGCCAGGCATTTGCAAAAGAACGCATTCAAAGCGAAAAGAAAGGCAGAATTATCAATATTGCATCGCTGATGAGCGAAACCATCCGGGAACAGAATGCCCCGTACGCGGCTTCAAAGGGCGCTATCCGGCAGCTGACCAAATCGCTGGCGGTTGACTGGGCGAAATACGGCATCAATGTTAATGCCATAGGACCGGGTTTTGTCCGGACGGATCTTACCCGCCCCTTATGGGAGGATGCGTCATTTGATGAATGGGTAAAATGGAAAACACCGCGGCAACGATGGGGAAAACCTGAGGATATCGGTTATGCGGCTGTCTTTCTGGCAGCACCGGCATCGGATTTCATTACCGGTCAAACCTTATACGTCGACGGAGGTATGCTGAGCACTTTCGGCCCCACTTCCTGGTAAAGGCCCCGGATAGGATCTGGCAGTCCGGGGCTGACAGGACGCGGCGCTCAGGAAGGGAGCCATTTCTTCCGTTCCGAGTCTTCCGGGCTGGTCTTTTCAGCGACTTATCAGTGTGGGATAGCTACCCCCTCCGCATTCTCGACTTCGTCGAGCTGCGGGTTCCCCCACTGATAAGTCACGAAAAGACGGTGCCCTCTCGCCAGTCACTCCAGAAAAAGCTCCCTCCCTGAGCACCGCTCGGGGAGGCCTAATGATGCCTCTGGCTCTGCGGGAGCAGATTTACTGAGGACTGGGAGCGTAATTCAATTGGTCTGTCGAGCCGAAGAAAATCAGGCTGCACAAAAAGACGGCTTGTCATTTTTGTCAGTTTCTGCTAGAAAAATGAGTGTGCGCCCATAGCTCAGCTGGATAGAGTGACGGACTACGAATCCGTAGGTCGGG
>CAZEGG010000371.1:0-3384 GCA_964511755.1 uncultured Desulfobacteraceae bacterium
GACCTCGTATAATCCCCTGAAATGTGGAATGAAACCTTTGCTTTCAGGCTCGGGTCCACCATGTAATTCACTTTGAAGAGTTCATAAAGGGTAGCATCCAGAACTTCATAGAGATCCGCATTGTCAAATGCCAGTTCCACGTGGATGGGCGTTTCTTTCACTAGCTGTTGCGGTCTGTGTGGAGGGCTCACATGACTACCCGCCAGAGAAGAATGCTCTAATGGCAGGACTTGCCCTAAAACCGGCCTGGGCTCCTCTGCTCCCACCTGATGCGACTCGGTCTGCTGTGTATTTTTTGCCGGCGCTTTCTCTTCTCCCTTTTCCTGGTTTGATGCCGTGCTTGTTTCCGGAGGTGCCTCGCTTTCGAAAGCCGGTTTCTTAAGCACTCCTGTCTCTGCAAACCCCCCGCCATCCAGGGCTTTTTCGTGCATGGAAGCACACCCGGTGAAAAATGGGAGGACAAAAAGCAAGATGAAGAGCAACGCCAAACAGCTCTTTCTTCTAGTCCGGATAGTCGATATTCCCATAAACATGTCCCTTATTCCTTATTTTCATCCACAAACGGCTATTTGCCACGAACTCATTCCTGGATAGGGAAATCGCCCATGCCCAAAATCCATTTGCGGCTGAGCACTCCCGTCGTTTCGAGCACGAATAATATGATTCCCTTGCTCGGCCGCTCCATCTCTTCAAATTTCATCCTTTTTCCGCATGAGTGAATGATAATTTTCACTTTCGCTTTAGGTCCTTTACAAAAAGTGTGCCGATCCGCAATAATACATGAAGGCTCTCATTTCTCCGGGATCTGTAACTGATCACAAGCCTTTCGATCCTGCTGGCCCCTTTCAGCGACTCGACGAACTGGAGCACCTCCGAGAGATCTTCAATTGATGCAGAAAGCTGGAATTCCAGCCTTCCCACCGGATAGTCTCGCCATTTTCCAGGCGGCAACTCCTTATAGGCGATGAGGGAAATATGGTGAGTCTCCAGGAATTTCTGAATATTCGCCTGGACGGCCGCATTGGTTTCTTCCACGCTTTTCCCCTCGACAAATGCAGTGGAAAGACGAGCAAAATTACCTTGTTGTCCCTTGTAGGCATTTATGGCTGTTGAAATCTTTTTTACCTCCTTATTGAGGTGATGGAGTTCCAAAGACTCTTTTTCGATGTTCGCTGAAAGTTCGTTCATCTGGCCCTGAAGGGGCGATAAGACCCTCAACCACCAAACCAGAATTATCGTGAGCCCGAGAGCTATCCCGATTCCCCAGCGCCGCCTCTTCTTTAATATTCTCAGCATATCCCTTTATCCGAGATGCTTTAATGTTTCCTTACTTCCGGTTTATCCGGGTTGGGGCTATCTTTCCTTTCGGCTTTTGCTCCTCCGTTGATCCCTTTAAGGTCAGGCTCAATCCGAATCTCTCTTCGCCCGTTTTTCCACGACTTACGGAACCAATCAGTTTCACCTGTGAGAATAAGTCTGATTTTCTTAATGCGTCAAGCACCTTAACTGCATCAGGACTTATCCCCCTGAGAGTAATAATATCCCTGTCAAAAGAACAATTTGAAAACCAGGTGCCTTCGGGCACTAGTTCAGCTACCTTATTCAAAATGGCATATAAATTCGGCCTCGCTGCCATAAAGCTATCGATATTCTGGATAAATTGACTCGATTTTTTCAGGATTTCCAGATTTTTCTGCAACGGCTGCACTTGTTTTTTCACCTGCTGGACCTGTTCCTTCAAAGCAAGGAACTCTTTTGTTTTCTTGGAATTCCTTTCGCTAGCCTGCCAGGTTAGAAAAGCCATGCCCAGAACCAATACAAAAATCAAAGGAATAATCACCTTTGCTGGGTGAAAGTACTTCAGTCTTGTCGGCGTGCCATCCAAAGAAATCTCCTGCTTTTTTGAGAGAGCAGGAGCAACGGCTGCGATGCCCACATTCTCGGTAATCAGCGGCGCCTTGCCAAATCTGTTTTTCGAGGGAGGCGGCAGAACAGGCTCTCCTCCGCGGCCGAGCCAGAATATTCTGCCTTCCAACTCCGTGCTTTCAACGTCCGGTATTCCCGGGACAGATATCTCATCAGGACTGCTACTGGCACACGCGTTGATTCCGGAATAAAGGAACCCTTCTTTCGCGTACAATGCCAGTTCACAGGTCTTGTCCTCCGTAGGCAGCATCAAACCGATGGGGTAAGAGTATCGCTGGATAGCCAACCATGAATGAATCCCGAAAGAAAGGGGAAAGAGGCCCTTGAGAAATGGCCGCGTTCCAGTTTCTTCGAATGGCTGCAAATAGGGGTCTATTTTTCGACGAGGAGCATAAAAAATAAGCGCATTAACGCCGTTCTTGATGCTGGAAAGATGAACATCGTAATACATCTCATCAAGAGGGAGATGGCAGTATTTAGGCAGATTATTTTGAATAGAGAGGAGTGCTTCTTCAATGAATATCGGCGGCAACCGGACTTTTCTGGCAAAAAAGAGATCCCTAGGCAGGGCCAGATATATACTGGATCTTGTTCGGCCCGATATCTTTTGGAGGAATGTCCTCAGAAGAGAGTGACCGGACCCTGGAACTTCCCCAAATGCTTCCATTCCGGGAAAAGGCACTCTTGTGGTCAGCCCAAGAATGCCTTTCTTGACGAAGACATATTGAAGGCTGTCTTTATCTACGTAAATCCCGAGGAGTCCTCTGCTCGTCAATTATTTTCCCCTGCATCATGTTGTTTGTAGATAGCCTTCAAGAAGGATGGAACTGCATCGCGCGAACGGGACCCACTTTCCTCCCTGATTTTTCAAGAATATGAGTGCCAGAGTATAGCTCTTTCCCCTTCCCGGGGCAATTATGCTCAGTCTTACATAGTTCTCGGAGTAAGTAGTGAAGTCTTCAACTAGAGGGGGCAAGGGCGCCGTTCGTTCCACCCCTCCCTCTTTCTCTTTCTCTTTGTTCAATATCTCGCTCAAGGGATCACCCCAAAACAGACCGGGTGAGATCCCTTTTACCAGGAGCAGTTCCGTCAAAACCTTGAAAGGGCCGTTTGCCGGGCTGTAGGGGAGCCCCTTGCCCGCATAGTAGTCAGCTTCAGCCCCGTTTGTCCTGACAAGATCGTCCGCATCCCGCCAATCAAGGATGGCGTCGCTAATCTCATCGGCCTCTTCCCCTCTGTTTTCCCCAAGGCTTTTCTGGATTTCCTGTTTTATGCTCACATCCGGAGCGGTATTGATATTCGTTTTTGTGGAATCATCATCCACTTTAACCCACAGTTTCAAATCGTTGATGGAGATGGGCCACCACCCTCCCAAGTCCTCTGCTTCAGCATTATTAGGGATGTAACCGGCGCCGACGAGAGCGATTACCGATTTGATGCTCTCTTCCTGTTTGAGTT
>CAZEGG010000372.1:0-3337 GCA_964511755.1 uncultured Desulfobacteraceae bacterium
CGGCCTTGATCTTGGGGTGCTGATAGAGGACCTCTTCCACGTGCCTGGCGAAGACGGAATACCCTTTGTATTTGATGAGGTCCCGCTTGCGGTCAAAGAAGTGAAAATATCCCTCCTCGTCCATGCTGACGAGATCTCCGGTCCGGAGCCATTTTTCACCGTCGATCTCGATGAAGGTCTCGGTCGTCCCTTCCGGCCGCTTCCAGTAGCCCTGCATAATGTTGGGACCGTTCAGGATCAATTCCCCCACTTCGCCGACCGGCATGAAATCCGTCCCCGCATGGTCGATGATCGCCGCCTTCATCCCTGGAAGGGGAACGCCGAAAGAGCCCTTCTTGGGCCTGTTAAAGGGGCTGCCATGGCTGACGGCCGTGGTTTCGGTCATGCCGTACCCTTCGAAGATCCTGGAACCGGTTCTCTTCTCCCACGCGTCAATGGTGGAATCGTGAAGGGTGTCGGCGCCGCAGACGATGAGCTTCAGTCCCTTCCAGTTGACCCGATCCGTCTTCTCGTAGTCCTTCAGGTACTCGAACATGGTGGGGACGCCATAGAAGGCGGAGGCCTGATAGCGGGATATGGCCGAGAGGATCTCGTCGATATCCGGCGTGGTGAAAAGAACCAGCGTCCAACCCTGGGCCAGGCCTCCCAGCATCACCACCACTTGGCCATAGATGTGGAAAAAAGGCAGAAAGGCCATGGACACTTCCTTTCCCTCCTCGAAAATAGGCCAGAAATTGATGACCTGGGCCTGCAGCGCCATCATATTACGGTGGGTGAGCACGGCCGCTTTGGGCAGGCCGGTGGTGCCTCCGGTATAGGGCAGCGCGGCAATATCTTCTGCAGGATTGATGACGACATGAGGGGGTTCGGGGGGGTATTTGCTGATCAGTTCCTGGAAGGGGATGAGCCCGGCTTCCTTGATTTCCTCGGGAGTGGGCACATGCATGCCGCCGTACGCCTTGGCCATGGCGCTCTTTCCGAACCATTTCTTCAGGGCGGGAAGATACTCCCCGATGCTCGTGATGATCACGTTTTCCAGTTTGACTCCGGCTTTCTCCAGGTTGTCATACAGGAGGTCCTGGCAGATCGCAGTCCGGGTATCGCTGTCTTCGAGCTGATGTTTGACTTCCTTGCTGGTGTACACCGGGCTGATGGGCGTTACCTTGGCTCCCAGTTTGAGGGCGGCGAAATACGCAATCACGTACTGGGGACAATTCAACACGTACAGCGCCACCGTATCGCCCTTCTTGACCCCGTGGCTTGACAGCCCGGCGGCAAAGCGGTTGATGAGTTCTTTGAGATGCCCATAGCTGATCTTTTTTCCGTAGAAGATCAACGCGGGCTTGTTGCTGAATTTATCCGCCATCTGATCGAAGAGTTCCGGTACGGATATTTCCGGAACGTCTACCGCCTCCGGCACCCCTTCGGGGTAGTATTTCAGCCATGGTTTGGACAAATACGCCTGTTTCGCATCCATATTTCCTATCCTATTGATTCAGTGATGTTTCATTATCTCCTCGACCGGCTGCCCGCTCAAAATCATTCTGAGATCGGGGAACAGAACTAGTCCAGGGAAGCGGTGCATGCGCGGCAGGTCTTCCGGATGGCCGCATTTCTGAGCTTGCACCTGGGACACTCCTTCTCTATTTTATCCCTGATCCAGGGGATCAGGCCTTCAGGCATGTAGAGCAGGATGAGGAGGATAATGGCAGCGAACATTAACGTCCGATACTCGGACCAGAATTGGAGAAACTCCAACAGCGGAAAAAGAATAAAGACAGAGGCAACCGGTCCGTAGATGGTTGCCAGACCTCCGAACACGCCCCAGATGACCACGGTGAACGACATGGACACTTCCAGGGTGGAGGGGCCGGCGATGCGCATGAAATGGGCGTAAAGCCCGCCGGAAATGCCGGCGAAAAAACCGCTCAGGCAAAATGCCAGGAGCTTGTAGCGGGTCGTATTGATGCCTGCGGTCCGAACGGCCAGCTCATCCTCCCGGATCGCATGGAAAATAATACCGGTGTTGGAGTCGGTGATCTTCCACATCACTGTGCAGAGGCCGAGCATCAGCAGGCCCGTTATATAGTAGTTGGCGACATGAGAATGGCTGAGACGGGCGAAACCCGAAATGCCCAACTCTCCTCCCGTCAGGTCGGGCAAGGCGTAAATGATCCCCAGGAGAATGATGGGGAAGGCCAGCGTTGTCAGAGCGAGATAGACGCCCCTTAATCTGAGGCAGGGTATCCCGATGATCAGTCCGGCAAGCACCGCTCCAAGGGCGCCCAGGGGGATGCTTCCCCACGGGGGGATGTGGAAGTGGAGGTTCAGGAGTGCGGCCGTATAGGCGCCCACTCCGAAGAAAAGGGCGTGCCCGAAATTCAACTGGCCGGTAAATCCGGAAAGAAGATCCCAACTGGCTGCAAGAATAGCAAAGATGTTCGTCAGGATCATAATGCGGAGCAGATAGGGATCAGTGGATATAACGGGGAACAGGAGGACGAACAAGAAGAAAAGCACCACCGCGAGGCGGCTCGGAAGGACCAGAATTTCACCACGAAAGATCGAGTAAAGTTTTCTCAGGTAAAAACCGATTGCACCCATCTCTATCTCTCTTCTTCGAATGCGACGCCGAACAGGCCTTCAGGCCTGATGAGCAGCACCAGGATCATGATGGACAAAGCGACGGGGCCCTTCAGAAAGGCGCCCTTCGGTATCAGGAAGACAACCAGTGCCTCGGCAAATCCCATCATATAGGCCCCTACGAAACTCCCCTTGATACTCCCCAAACCCCCGAGAACCACGACCGCCATCATGATAACCAGAGGGTCCGTCCACATGAATGGGCTGACAATGGTGAGGGGAACGACTACGGCACCCGTCAGGGCGGCCAGCCCGACGGATATTCCCATGGCAATCATGGTCACCCGGCTCTCGTTCATCCCCATCAGATTGGCCACCTCTCTGTCTTCGGCCGTCGACCGGATGGCCAGCCCCAATCTTGTGTTCATGAGCAGGATCCAAATCGCCCCCAGGGTCAAGAGAACAACGATGAACGTCAACAGCTGCTGGTAAAACACCTTGACCCCCAGCAGTACAAAATAGCCGCCGATCAGCGAAGGTACGCTGAGAAAGGCCCCGCTGAAGAGCAGCAGCATAACTTCCTGCATTGCGATGGCCAGAGCAATGGTGCCGATGAGGACCGCCGCCTCATGTTCCCTGATGGGCTTGATGAAGAACATATAAACGATCAGGCCCAGCAGTGTCACCAGAATCACGGCTGCGACCATCGCAGTGACCGGGTTCAGGCCCATCTTCTCGGTAATGAAGAAGATGC
>CAZEGG010000373.1:0-3337 GCA_964511755.1 uncultured Desulfobacteraceae bacterium
CTCTGAAAGGTCTTGTGCCTAACCGTTTTCATGCAAAGGCTCCAATGTGGGATACGAGAGATTTGAGAAAAATCGTGAATGAGAGATCCTCAGCCGGTTCCCGGTACAGGCCTTTCAGACCTGTCTCGCTTTCAGAGGTTATGAATGAGGCCGATGTGTAATGCCGTTATAGAACGAGCTTGCGGCAAAAAAGTTCGTATCTTTTCATGTACGATGCGCCAACAAATTCCGGAAACACCTTGAAGTGCGGTTCTCTGACTTTCACCGGTCGAACCGAAGCGTCACAATCCTCGAGCATGAAAAAATACCCGAGGAACGGCTGGACTCCACCATTGAAGGCCCCCTCCCGAAAAGCCGTCCAAAGATCAAGAGCGCTGCCCATCGCCTCTTCAGTCCTGTTGTTGAAGTTGTTGCCAAAGGAGGGCCCAACCTGTGACTTTGCTTCAATCGCCGCGACCAAATGCCCGTCTTTGACCACTAGGAAATCCCATTCTTTCGTGGGTCTGAAGAAACCGGGCAGTTCAAGCCGTCTTTTTCTGAATACATGTTTTTCGTCCATCCCTGCATCAATGATTATTTCAGTGAACAGATGGATAAAACCATCCATTTAAGCGCCGCCGGTAACCGCACTTCTCAGCCCGGCATCGGAGACTCCTCTCTTTTTCTGGTTATCTCTTTGCGCTTTGCGTGTTTGCCAGTAGTGAGCAACTGCTGCCGAAATGTGAGCTCCCAAGTTATCCATCAGGCTCGTCATACTTTATCCATTTTTTGTCTGAAAGTCGCAAATAAGATCAGGGCATACTATGCTTATAATCGTATCTTGCCCTGGCGCTCCCCGCCTTGCTATTCGTGCCCTATGGGAAAGGAACCAAACGTAGCGGCTTTTGTCAATAATTATGTAATGTGCCTGTGGAATTTGTGATTCAATAGCTCAGCGAGAAATCTTAGAGAGACCGACGAAGAAGAAGGTTCTCCAGGTGAGGTTCACAAGGCCTATTTCTAGAGCAAGGAAGTGCCTGGGCTACATGTCAATTCCGTTCACGAATACGGGAGCCCCGTCGGACAAGAAGATATCGGGGACGAGCGGCTTAGTGTATACGTGCAGCGCAGTGTTCACGCGGATGAATCCTTTCATGCTTTTCAGCAGTACATCGTCCTGCTCGGAAACGCAGAAGATTTGCTCTATGCCGGTTTGCACGGCCTGATTGTTCATGTGTCTGAGGAGTACCGCCAAATGTTCAGGTTCTCTGAAGCCGATCAGCGTCAACATCATCTGCTTCATACTTTGCCCCGGCTTTGGAAACCGTGGCAGGATTCGGGTGGCGGCCAACACCCACCCAGTCATTTTCAGTTTTCGGCTCAGCGCTTTCACGGTGACTCTCATGACTTGGCTCCAGTCCCAACCACCTAAACAGGCCAATATCTCTCCCTTGTCTTCGAGCACAAGTAAATTATCCTGACTGAACGCCGGCGTCCGATGGATGAATTGTGCCAATGTTTCAGCAGAGACTGGTTCATATAGCTCGCGCCCCTGCCAGGTCCTGTTTAACAACTCGGCCACCCGCACGAAATCCTGGACCTGAACCGGTCTGACTTCTCCTTCTGAATGCAAATCCATCTCTTTTCGGACCGCGAGCACCGTCATGAGAAGTGTGCGGTGAGACTTGAAGCCCTCACCCTCAAAGAGGCGCATGGACGGCAGATTGTCTTCCATGATCAGAGCATAGGACAATTGTGCATCGTGTTGAGTCAGATGCCCTTCGATCTGCCGGCGAAGTAGTTTAGCGATATTTCTTCTCCGATGGTCAGGAGAAGTAAAATACTGGAATTCGTATCCGACGCGTCTGTTCTTGCCGTTTACGATAGCATTGCGCATCGCGCAGGCGCCTGAGCCGAGAATTCTCTTCCCCTCGCATGCAACATAGACCTTGTAGTCCTCATAGCCTTTGACTCGCGCAAAGAAATCAGGCGTATTGACGTTAGAGACGATGAGCGATGTGCCTTGGGGGCATCGTGCCTGCAGGTGCTGGAGTTCGTGGTTGTCTTCGGGCACTGCTTCACGGATGTACATGGCGCCACCTTTGGCATTGGCGTGCGTATTTATCGCATCCGACGAGCGAGGTCAGGTTCAGCTCCCTATTCCGGTGCACAGAACGTCTTGGAGTCCTAATTTTCCATTTTCATGACAAAAACAGCATTTCAACGTTTAAAGGAGGGGGCTGAGACCTTGTCTTAGCATTTCAGGGAATTGCCTTGGTCGTCCGACCTAATGCTATTAACTTGAGGCTTCTGACCTTGATGTGGGGGCCCATTGCGTCATTCCAGCCCATCACCACGGTGAAAACCGGGACGGAATCCAGTGTTTCCAGGCTTTCCTGGACCCCGGCTTTCGCCGGGGTGACGGTGTGGGCAATCCAGTTTCCTTAAGTTAATGGCATTAGTCCGACCTCACTCGATATGCCGAACCCTCTTATCTTTGTTTCCTGGGATATCGCCCGGGTTCGTTGAAGAACGTTATGTCAGCATAGCCGGCATGAATTCTACCCGAGTGGGGAATCCCCTCCGGAACGTGGTAGCGGTCGCCTTTTGTGTATGTTTTCTTTTCTCCGTTGATTACTAACTCGATTTTGCCCTCCAGTACAAAACCAGCCTGTGCAGCATGGGAATGCTCGGGCAGATCCACATCATCTGCAAATTCCATAAATATTATCTGATGGCTGTCGGACTGAGAGAGATATGCTTTGAGTCCATTGATCGGGATGTCTGCTTCGGGAAGATCCTCAATCGGTTGAGGAAAGATCTTTGACATAATTTCTCCTTTGATAATTGATCGAGGCTGCAAGGGCAGGGGAGATGTTCTGCTATGTTTCGACGGAGGCGTGCTCCCATTCGCTGATCCAGAGATTCAACTCTGAGTTTTTACTCTCATATTTGAGGCGGAAATGCAAGAAACAATGTCAACAGGCGCCCCATTCTTGGCAGGGACTGGCGCTTACAAGTCCGAGGGCATAAGATGGTGTTATTTCACCGCCCGCTTGTCCCGCTCGCGGGGCTTCGCTAAAGGCGGAAAGACCACAATATCCTGAGGTCACATTCGACTTGACACCCAAGCCCGTTTCCCCCATACTTTTTCCACAAAGAAGCGACTTCCTATCATCTCATCGACGTGCTTCTCGACGGCGCCGGCGGACGCGCAGGCGCTTTATCATCATGGCAAATAGTAGACTACAGACAGCGCTGAACACGGTTAACGGTTGTGGCAGAAGAGCGGTTTTTCAATAAGGGAACTGTTTGAGTCATAAAGGAGTCCTTATGAACTGGAAACGTGGAGTAATCG
>CAZEGG010000374.1:0-3337 GCA_964511755.1 uncultured Desulfobacteraceae bacterium
CTATCAGATCATTGTATATGACATGCGGGACCAGGGCCGGTCGAGCCGGTTGGAGGAAGGCTATGACAACAACCTCCACGCGGAAGACTTGAAAAGGCTCCTGGACCATTTGGGTATTGCCAAGGCCCATATCTGGGGCCTTTCCTACGGCGGTCAGGTGGCCCTGATTTTTACGCTCAAGTACCCACGACGAGTGGAAAAGCTGGTTCTCTCAAATACCTCGGCTCACGTGGATCAGTACCTTCTTTCGTTGGGTCAGATGTGGAAGCGGGCCGCCCGGCTTTATGACGGGGAGGCCTTTTTCGACCTAGCCCTGTTGCCGATTTACTCTCGGGACTTCTACAATCACCATTATGACTGGCTGGAGAACCGCAAGAAACTATTTAAGGATGCCCTTACCAGGGAATGGTTCGACGGCTTCATCCGTTTGGCCTCGTCCAATGCCACATACGATATCAGAACCGAGATCTCCAGAATAGAGCATGACGTGCTGCTGATCGCCGCACGGGAAGATATCATAACGCCATACGCCCATATGCTTGAAATGAGCCGTACCCTGCCCCGGTCCCAGATAGTCTGTCTGCCCGAGACCGGCCATGCCGCCTTTCTGGAAAAGATTGACACCTACTGCGCCCTCATCAGGGGATTTTTGGGTTGAGAGGTGCCGGGCCTGCTACGCCGGCGAATTGGAAGACGACATCCTCATGCCCAATGATGCATTTGAAAGGATGTTGCACGAAATTCCCCATGCTGAGGGAGTGGATCTGGAACACACAAACCACTACACGATCGTTTTCAGACCGAATGCAAAGCGGGACCAGGCCATACTGCGTTTCCTCGATAGTCTAGTGAAACCAAAGGCATCAGAAAAGATGATATCTTGATGGTGGATCAGCAGGCTTGCTGGAACCAAAACTTGTTGTCCCATACGCAGATTTTCCCAGCTATTGCATATGAGAGCCGCTCTTGTGTATCACCCATTCTCTTAAAGAAGTGCTCGTGCAAGTCTGACCGCTTCAGCAGCGTCCGCCCCATACCCATCCGCACCAATCGCATCGGCAAACTTCTTGTCCACAGGCGCCCCGCCGACCATGACTTTAATAGCCTTCCGCAGCCCTTGAGAATCCAGGGCGTCTATGACCTTCTTCATTTCCGGCACGAAAATCTCACTGTTCGCGAATTTCTCGCCCACCACGTCCATGGCGGCAATCATCCCCTCGTCAATGAGTCGCTTCGGGTCCACGCCGTCTTTGAGCAGCCGAGAAACCATATCCTCGATTTCCTTATGCTTTCCATTGATGACTGCGTCTTTTATCTCATGAATATGACCCATCGCTATTTCTTTGCTCCTATTTTTTCCTGAAAGGGCATCTTCCATTCTCATGGTTCTCCGGTCCGGAGCACCAACGATAACCCTAACATCCGTCACGGACGGCTGCAACAATCGCCTTTAGATTGTCCAACGGCGTGGCCAGAGGTATGGCGCACTCCGGCCCGATAATGTTGACGCCGGCTTCAATTGCCTCTCGAGCTTGTCCGTATGCATCATCCGGGGTTCCCTGATATAGTGTCTGCGCGTTGTTAATACAGCCGACAAGCGATATCTGTTGACCCACCCTTTCAACCACATCTTTCGGTCCCATCTGCCATTCAAAATGATACGCATCAAATCCGGCCCCTGCGAAGAGCTCCAGACGATCATTGCAGTCTCCACACACATGGAGAATCAGGGGACCGCCAATCTCCGCGGTGATCTCTCTGTGGAGGGGCAGCAGCAGTTCCTCATAGTGCCGGGGGCTCGCCAGATCCCCGGTGACGTGATCCGCAAGACAGACAACATCTGCCCCCGCCCTGAATTGAGCCTTTGCAAAGGCAACGGTTACGGGTGCCAATTGCCTCATCATTTTTGTAACCTTCTCCTTTTCACCAAGGCCGATGTGGAGGAGGAAATTCTGGGTGCCGGCCATATGGTAGGAAAGGGTCCAGGGACCCATCACTTTGCCAAGGATCGCCACCTCGTCTCCAACGCTCCGCTTCAGGATGGACAAGGCATCCAGCACCACCCGCATTGAGGATTTTTCAAGGATATTCTCTGGAACCTGGACCTCCGAAAAATCAGCATAGGGAGAACTCTTGGCGTCCGGCATGGTATCTCGATCACCCCAGTCCACATTGCATCCAAGCGCCGCCGATTCCTGGTGCACACTTTATTCCGGCATCACCGTGTCAAACCCCAGGATCTCATGACCTGCCAGGGCCAGATCCGCTATGGCCCCGGCATCCAGGTGGGCCTGGGGAAAGGAAACCCTTGCGGCATCCATCAGCCCTTGGCACACCACGGATGTTGGATTACCGGCCGGCGGTCTCTCACCCTTTCTTCCGCCGTACAGAGCAGACATAATGAGATTGTGCGGAGTCGTTTTCATGGGTTTTTCTCCCGCAGTGTCATGAGTCGAAACATTTTCGACTCATCTTATTATTCGCTGGTGAGGATTTTATGCGAGGGCCCTAGTGAGGATTTCCGCCAGATCCAGAACCTCCAGCTTGTCTTCCAGTTCTTCAGCTCTCAGTCCATCCTCCAGCATCTTTGCGCACTGGGGGCAGGCAACGGCAACGACGCCAGCGCCGATCTCCAGCGGCTGTCTTATCCTGATCCTGTTGGGCGCCTCGTTGCCGCCCCCGAGAATATCGGTAAAGAAGTTGCCGCCTCCGCCGCCGCAGCAGAAAGCGTTCTCACCGTGCTCCTCCATCTCCACGAACTCCAGGCCGGGGACGGCCCGCAGGATTTTCCTTGGAGCATCGTACTCTCCATTGTGTCTCCCCAGGTAACAGGGATCGTGATAGGTCACCCTTGCCCGATACTCGTGCAGGGGCAGTGCCTGGCTCTCAATGAGAGAGAGGAGGACCTGAGAATAATGGAACACACTGAACGTGCCGCCCAGTGCGGGGTAAAACTTTCGAAAGGCGTTCAACGCGTGGGGATCCAGGGTAATGATCTTTTTCACTCCCAGTTCATTGAACAGGGAGATATTCTGTCCGGCCAGGTATTGAAACAATCCGGCCTCACCGAGCGTCTTGACCTCGTTCCCGTCACAAATTTCCCGGTCTGCCAGGATGCCGAAAGAAACTCCGCCTTTGAGGAGAAGATTCGCAACCGATTTTGCTATCTTCCTGCCCCTTTCATCATAAGAGCCTACATCGCCTACATAGAAGAGGTATTCCTGGTCCTCGTAGGGCTTGACAGGCGTTCCCTCGGCCCATTTGCCCCGTTCGCCGGCGGGCTCCTTATACGGATTCCCGCTGATACTGATATTCTTCAGGTAATCTCTCACGGGAG
>CAZEGG010000375.1:0-3329 GCA_964511755.1 uncultured Desulfobacteraceae bacterium
CAATAGATTGGCCGTGAGAAATCCGGGCCGAGTATCACCTTGAATGCAAAATGGAATTAATGAAATGCATTATCGCACATAGATAAGAGCATGAAAAGGGAATATTCCTTTTAAAACCACCAGATTTATCCCGTTGAACCAAATGAAAGATAGGAGTTAGAATGGAACTGGTATTCTTAGGTACCGGGGCCGCGTGGGGGCTTCCGGAACTCCATTGCCCGTGCGGGATATGTGGGGAAATGCGGCGGAAAGGGGAAAAGAGGACGAGGACGGCCCTCCTTTTAAAGAGCACTTCTTCCCTCCTGATCGACTGTGGACCCGATATCCGACACCAGCTTGCACGACAGCCGGAAACCGTTCCCGGGGCCGTGCTCATCACCCATGAGCACGGGGACCACTACATCGGGCTCGACGAACTGTTCGTGTACAAGCGTCAGGTTCCCCGGGGGACGTTTGAACCGATCCCTGTGTACATGAGCCCGAGGAGTTGGGAGGTCATCGGCAGAAGGTTCGACTACCTTGAACATATGGAGGTCATAAAGGTCAATCCCGCCGAACCCGGAAAGTGGTTCAGAGAGAAGGAGTGGCACGTGTTCCCTTTTAAGACGGAGCACGGCACCTTTGCCGCCGGCTCCCTCGGGTACCTGATCACGATCGAGGAGGCCGGGAGCGAAGAGATACGGATCGTCTACACCTCTGATTTTATGGATCTGCCCACTGTCCCGGAAGAAATAATGCGTCCGGATTACCTGGTGATCCAATCTTTCTGGCTCAACGAGCCAAAGGAAAACCGGCCCCGTCACATGAGTTTTCAACGCGCCATGGAGTTTATTTCGCGCCTGGATCCTAAGAAAGAAACGTTCCTTGTGCACATGGGCGATGCGGACATGGTGCCCGGGGACCCAGCAAACAGCGTGTTGAAAAAATACCAGCCCCTGGACCCGATGAAACCTCCCGGATCAGACAAACCCTATGCGATTCCCCTGAACCAGGAACAATGGCAGGAGACCGTCAACAGTATTCTGCGGAACAGGTTCCTCGACTATACCGTGACGGTAGCCCGCGACGGCCTCACGGTTACTCTTTAACCCCCAGTGCCTTTGTGATGGCGCGCGCCGCAATAATGCCGCTTGCCGAGGCCTGGAGCAGTCCCCGGGTGATGCCGGCGCCGTCACCGATGGTGAACAGGTTTTTGACCTGGGTTTCCATCTGAGGGGACACGTCGATGCGGTTGGAATAGAATTTGACCTCTACGCCGTAAAGGAGGGTATGCCGCGAATAGACGCCCGGGGCGAGCTTCTCAAGCGCCTGGAGCATCTCGATAATACTGAGCAGGTGGCGGTAGGGAAAGACAAAGCTCAGGTCACCGGGTGTCGCCTCGGGAAGGGTGGGCCGGGTGAGCCCCCTGGCGATCCTCTTCCCGGTACTCCTGCGTCCCGCGAGCAGGTCTCCCAGCCGCTGTACAATGACCCCGCCGCCGAGCAGATTGGCCAGCTGGGCAACAGAGCGTCCATAGGCAATGGGATCATCGAAAGGCTCGGTAAATGCGCTGCTCACCAGGATGGCAAAGTTCGTGTTGTCGGTCTTCTTGCCCGCATAGCTGTGGCCGTTCACGGTGATGATTCCGCCGTTTTCCTCGGTTACAACCTCCCCATAAGGGTTCATACAGAAGGTGCGGACCTTCTCGTCAAACGTCCTGGAGTAATGGATCAGTTTCGATTCATAGGTGGTGTCCGTGATCTCCTTGAGCACGGGGGCCGGCAGTTCCACCCGCACCCCGATATCCACCGACGTCGCCTTTGTCTTGAGACCGAGGCGGTCGGCCTGTTCTTTCATCCACCGGGCGCCCGACCTGCCCGGTGCAGCCACGACAAATCTGCTTTTTACGGTTCGGCCGTCGGACAGCCTGACCCCTTGGATCGCACCGTTTTCCACGAGAAGATCCAGGGCGCTGGTCTCCGTCGCCGTCTCTATCCGGCCTGACAGTGCTTCCCTGAAACGATCCAGGACCAGCAGGCAATTCTCCGTGCCCATGTGCCGAATCCGGCTCGGGATGAACTCGAGATCGGCCAGTCTCGCCCGGTCCGCCAGTTCTTCAACCTGTGCGGTATATTCTCCGAATACCCGGTCCGGAGCGCCGTGCTCGGCATAGATCCCATCGGTGCGTTCAAGGAGTTGGTAGAGGTCCTTCTCTCCAAGATAATCCTTAAGCACCCCGCCGACTTCCGTTGAAATGGTCAATTTTCCGTCGCTGTATGCGCCGGCACCGCCCCATCCGCAAAGCCGCTCTTCGGGATTGCAGCGGTCGCGGTTCGGGAGATCTTTCCCCTGTTCCACGAGCAGGAGCGGTCCGATACCCAGGTCGGCCAGGGTCAGAGCCGCAAAAATGCCCGCCGGACCTCCTCCTATGATGATAACTTCGTAATCCATACCCTCGTTCCTTCCTGAAAGTTTGAAAAAGCCACGGGATTTTTAGCACAGCGGGACACAGAAGTAAAGGAATCAAGGGTATCTCTGATCCAACTCCCTTATTGACTTGCATCCTCAAGAATGCTACTTTTCCCGTGGATACTGAGAGTTCTTCCGACTTCTTCAATAAACTGGGAGCGTTCCGGAAAGGACGGTAAGGTGGCTAACGGTCCGTTTCTACAATCCTTGATCCCCTGTCTCGACAACGCCGCACACCCTTTTGTCTTGAAGATCGTCTTCCTTGACCAAGCACACACTGCCCCGAATAGCAAGGTGAACCCGTTTATCGTGCTGAACGACAGGGAGCCTCTCGCGCGCCTCTTCCTGGCCAAGGCGGTCACGAGCACCGGAAATACGGTGAAAGACCTGTTTCTCCTTGCCCAGCGCGACAGCTACCCGCCGTCCGAGGATATGCCCTCCGCCCTTACCAACAGCCGGATGGAAGCTCTCTGGCAGAAAGCCTGCCGCCTTCTGAACAACCGGACCACGGAGCCCATCACCTTTTTCACGAATCCCGCTGACGATGGAATGCCCGTTCCTTTTCGCTCCCTTTTCTGTTGCTGGTTCAAGGAGCTTTTCTTTCATCCTCCCTGCCCTGCGTGCGGAGGGCTGCTTGACCTCTGCATTGCTGACGACGTGCTGCAGGCACAGGGTCTTCCGCCCTACTCTTCCACCCTTGACCGGTACCTGTATTGCCCTTCCTGCACTGAAGCAGAAACCTCCGCCGGCTTTTCGCCCCTCAGGGGCAAGAGGGAGGTTCTCCCGTTTCTTCCGGCCTGGATGAACTCATCCGGAGATTCGGCGCGCTCATGGAGCGGGAGGACGCGGCTTTCCCCTGTCCTTCATGCCCTGAAAAGGAA
>CAZEGG010000376.1:0-3323 GCA_964511755.1 uncultured Desulfobacteraceae bacterium
ATTCCCTTCCGTACAAGAACTGTTCCGGCTGTCACGTTGGAAAGGACAAGAACGGTCTCGCATTCTTCAAGACAGATGGTTCATTCATGGCTTTCAAGATAGGGCTCAACCCGTTACGGGGCGAGAAAAGGCCGGAAAGGTTTGTGACGCTCCGGCGCGTTCCCGTAGCACACGGAACCTTTGATTTTTACACAAAAAATGGGTTGGGTAATTTTGACAAGATTCCCACCTGGAAACTTGCAACGCCGCATAATATCAGACGGCAGACCCCTCAGAACAGGACCTGTAACGCGTGCCATGGAAATCCTGACCTGTTTCTGCTCGAGAAAGACGTCAAACCAAGCCATATACCCGCAAATAGGGCTGTGATAGTGCCGGTGGAGTTAATCCCTGAAACGAGAGTCCAATAATGCCGGAGGCAGGCAGGAGGTTTTTTCGGGGTTTCAAAACTATCAATCGATGAAAAGGAGGGTTTGCCATGAAAAGAAGCATGATCGTCTTTCTCGCACTGGTTTTTTTCTTTCCCTTTTTTGCCGGCCAGGCGGCCGCAAAGGATATGACGGCCGATGACTTCGTCAACGTAGCAAAAAAGAGTGTCCACGAAATTTCAGTGTCAGACGCCAAAGTCCTGCTTGAGAAGGGCGGCCATGTTTTCCTTGACTGCCGTGAGCCCAAAGAATTCAAGATGGGCCATATTCCGGGCGCCGTGAACATCCCGAGGGGGCTTATAGAGTTTAAAGCTGATAAGCAATTTCCCGACAAGAATACCAAAATCATAACCTACTGCAAAGTCGGAGGCCGCGGCTGTCTCACGTGCTGCACCTTGTGCAAGATGGGGTATCATAGTGTGGTGAACTTGGCCGGGGGTTGGATGGCATGGGAAAAGGCGGGATATCCTGTTGAATGATCACCGTCCAGAAAAGACCGTGTTATCCGCCTTGCTCCAGGCACACCGCGGGTGATGCCTCGGTCTTTTGATCACCCCCAAGAGGGTGATAAAGCTCTCTGAAATCCCGCCAGGACGAACAGGTAACTCACAGGTTACCCTTTGTTCGCTTTTCTTCCAAAAGGGATGCGGAGTTTCCTCATTTTTTTGCGGAGCGTTGACGGGTTGACATGAAGCATTTCGGCGGCACCTCCTCTTCCCCCGACCCTGCCGCCGGCCATCTCGAGGACCGTGCGTATGTGCCTGGAAACAACAGCATCAAGAGCGAGTGCATTCCCGTGATCCGGGAGAACCAGAGCGGGACCGTGCTTGACGACTTCCTGACTTCCCGGGTTCCGGATGTCGCCGAAGGAGATGGGCTTTCCCTGGCTCACGATAAGGCTCCTTTCGATCAGGTTTTCCAGTTCCCGTACATTTCCGGGCCAGGAGTAGGACATGAGCCTTTCAAGGGCCCCCGGCGCCAGGACCGACATGTCTTTTCTGGCCATCTCTCTTGCCTTTTTCTGCATAAAATAATGGACGAGAGATGAAATGTCTCCCTTTCTTTCCCTCAAGGGCGGTATCTCGATTGGAAAGACATTGAGCCGATAGAAGAGATCTTCCCGGAAAGCGCCTTGACTTATCATGGTTTCAAGATTCCGATGGGTGGCGGCAATAACCCTGATATCCACCTTTTTGGGCGCCGTCCCGCCGACCCTTTCAATCTGTTTTTCCTGAAGCACCCGCAGAAGCCTCACCTGAACTTCCCGTTGAAGTTCCCCGACTTCATCCAGGAATATGGTGCCGCCGTTCGCCCGCTCGAAACGTCCCCGCCTCATCGTTAGTGCACCGGTAAAAGCCCCTTTCTCATGACCGAACAACTCGCTGTCCACGAGGTTCTCAGGGATGGCGCCGCAGTTGACCGTAATGAAGGGCCCTTCTCTTCTTTCGGAGAGATTGTGAATAGCCCAGGCTATGAGCTCCTTGCCCGTTCCGGTCTCGCCCAGCAACAGCACCGGACTCGAAAGAGGCGCCACCTGGCGCACCTTCTCCATGACACCCTTGAGTCCGAAATCCGTCCCCACGATTTCCTCACCAACCATGTGCCGCAGCTCGCCCTGCAGAAAACGCTTGTCCTTGACGAGGACATTCTTGAGTTCAAGCAGTCTTTCATACTTCAGACTGTTGGATAGGGCTATGGCAAAGGGCTCCCTGAGAAGGGATGCCAGATGCGCTTGTTCCGGGGTGAACGCATTGCTCTTTGCTGATATGAAGGTTACTCCACCGACAACATCATCATCGACGACCAGACGGAGTACCAGGAGGGAGGAGTCCCCTTGCAAGAGACCTTTGGATATCCATGGCCTGGCTGTGGGGTGAGTCTCGGCTCTCCCCACGACCACCACCTCCTTATCGCCCCGCATGACAAAGGTGCGAATGTCCGGTGGAACAGGGACGGCGAGGCGAAGGAATGAAGCATCTTCGGCTGACGCCCTGGCAAGAGCGACGTGCTCGCCCCGCTCTGCGCGGAAGTGGGTCAGTAACATGGTGTCGGCCGGAATGAATTTTCGGATGTACCTGAAGCTCTCGTAGAGAAATGTCTCAACGTCGAGGCTTCCGCATATGCGGAGCGTGGCTTCCCGGAAAAACTCCTTCTCATCGACCGGCATACTGATCCCCGTTTCCTTCAGACAACCATTGTTCGGTTTAACAAAGAATTTTCCCCTGAAAGCCCTGGGCCCAATCGCCGAGAGGTCAAAAGATCCTGAAATATCCCATGGGACACTTTATACCCGTAATGCCCCATAGTCAACCAAACAGGTGTCCCATAGTACATCTTTTGGCCGGCCGAAAAACATAACAAATTGTTTTTACAGCATTAATTTCTCATGGCATGGTCCCTGCTTTATAGAATGACAAAGAGACTTGCCGGAGGAAACACCTTGAGATGGATGGAAACAATAAAGGTTCAGTCAGGACCTGATAAGACGGAAATAACTGAAAAGGAACTCATCTTTTTGGCGCGTGAGATTAATGAAAACACCGATCCCCAGAAATTACCCGAGGCTGCGGTATTACGTCACAGGCTGGTTCCCGGTTTCTTTGCCCTGAATTTATCCTGGAATACCGACGAACCCCGGGTAGGTGGAACCGCGCTGGGGCTGGGCCTCGCACAAAGCCTGAAAGTATTTGGGCTGGTAGATCATTCCATGTGGATTGAATGCAGTGACACAGAAGGAGGCAACGACCATGGAAGGCACCACAAGAAAGCATGACTTTCATTCGAGTCTTGAGACATCGAACCTGGCTTATTGGACGATTCGCTTGATGCATGACAACCCGATCCTGCCATTGGTGAAGAACCCGTACCGGCTTCTCAGGGAAGCGGGGCTGGACG
>CAZEGG010000377.1:0-3313 GCA_964511755.1 uncultured Desulfobacteraceae bacterium
CATACCTTCCGGGTCGTCGGTGATCATGAGGCGCGCATCCTGCTCGTTCATGACATTGTTGCATGGGGAAATTAGGGCAGTCAATAGAAAACGCCTTTTGAAAAGTGAATATCCGTAAGGGAGCCGAGGATAACACCCTGCCCGAAATGGCGTGTAAATCACGGAAGAAAACTTTAATGCAACACCGTGTCCTGTCAAGGCAGGTAGGAAGCCTAACCGGAAAATGGCGTTTTTTTACTTCTAAAAAAGTGAAGACTTCGTATCGTTTCGCTGTACGTAGCAGCATGCATATACTTTCCAGCTCGCAGCGACTTTCCACTTTGTCAGGATAACACGGAAATCGGCTCTAATTGCTCGGGCCGAAATATCTTTTGGCATTCCATCATGTTAAAAAAATGAAGACAATATTTCGATTTTTGTTGGATCTTGTGGGACCTGTGCCGATAAATAAGGCGGAGAAAAGAGATGAACATCAGTGCCTACCAGATTCGCAATGTGCTGAGGACGTATAGAAAACAACTCAAGCACCGGATGACTGTTCCCCATGATGACATGGACCCTATGCAGTTATTGTCAACCTCCGTGGATATTTCTATTGAAGCCAGGAGAAGACAAGTGCTCAGTCAGTTCTCCGCAGAATTGATTGCACAAGTCGCTCCAAGTGCGCAAAAATCTGATGCTGCCAAATAAAACGCGGGCAATCCCGGTCCCTCAACCCGCTGAATCAGCGTCAGGACAAATTCGGGACGGAGCTGGAACCTGAAAGCCGAATCGCCGGATAGAGCGTAAGGCGGAGCTAAGATTGCCTTGTCCGAGACTTCCTTTGATTACATCAAGGTGGCCAAGACCGCCGAAAGAAAACAACCGGGACGGATTGTAAGGGTGAATCAACTGAAGGAAGCAGTGATAAGCGGTCGCTACCACGTTGATTCTTGGAGGGTGGCTGAGAAAATCGTAACGGCGAATCTGCTATGTATCGCTCCGTCACCCAATGCTGTGATAAAAGAGTGATATCCAAAATGACAATCGGCGAGGGAGATGTGCAGTTCTGGCAGGGTATGTCAGGATTGACCATCAACTCAGCCGGGCTCATTGAAGCACAGACAGTTCCTTTTCGTATTTTTCCACCCATCCGTCCGCACCACACTCCTGCAGGATCTCGATGGCCTTTCCGAGTTCCTCTTGTGCCTTGCTCTTTTCTCCCTGCCGTTTGAAGAATTCAGCGTAGAGGGCATGATCCAATCCGAGCTGGAACCTTGCCCCGATCCCGGCATCCGCTTCGATGGCCTTACGCATCCAGAGCTGTGCTTCGGCAACATGATCGATGCCGAGGTCCAGGAGGATCTCTCCAAGGAGTCTGCACAGCTGGCTCTGTGATACCTTAATCCTGTTTTCCTTCGGAATGGCGCGCAAAGATTCCAGTTTCACGTCCCTTTCCCCAACCATGACATCGCATTTGGCTATTCCCAGTTCGGCCAATCGCGCCCAAGACGGAGTGAACCGACGTCGTTGCCAAAGCCTCCCGGCCTGACGAAAGCTCTCTCTGGACTGCTCGTACTCTTTCATTTCGAGATAAATATCCGCCAAACATGTACACGCGACCCCTGCCCAGGGGTAGTGACCGACCCGCTCGCAGATGTTCCTTCCCTCCAGCAAATGGCTTTGCGCATCCTCCAGGTGTCCTTTCGCATAGCAGGCACTGCCGTAACAAGCGTGGGTTAAGCCACTCGAATAAGGATCGCCGCTCTCCTGCGCTGTTCTCAAGGCCTCGGAGGAAAGATCCATAAACGAGTTAATCCTGCCGGACCAGAAGTAATAGTGATGTGCCAGGTGGGCCTTCACTGTCGCGATTCCCCAAAGGCTGTTTGCTGCGACATTGATGTCCAAAGCTCTCTGAAATGATTCCTTCGATTTCTCAAAATTGCCATTCCAAGCATGCATTAATCCCAGCCAGATGCTTGCCAGGAATGATGTAATCATGTCCTTTTCCTCGCCGGCAATGCGGAGGGCTTCCTTCAACGCCTCAAACGCCTTTGGAAAATCCTCATCCACAGACAGGTAATAAGATCCGACGATCGTTTGAATCTGGCCTAACCTTCTCCGGTATTGTTGATCTCGTGCTAACAGGGCGACAGGCTCAACTGCCTCCCTGGCCTCCACCTGGCGGCCTATCTGGATATAATACAGACCAAGAGCGGTCCGGGTGTCAATCAGTTCTTTTGCTCTTTCGCCGGAATCGGGCAACTTATCCAGACAGAGCACCCTCTTCCCGGCGTGGGCGATCGCGTCCTGCAAAGAGGCACTCTTCTCCGCCTTCCTGGCCGCGTGCTTGGAGTAGCCTGCGGCCTTGGTGTAATCCTCGGCTTGAAAGAAGTGCTCAGCCAGGACCTCGTAATCGCCTGCAAGGTCATCTTTGTGCAGTTCCTCTATGGCCTTTGCGATCTCGTTATGAAGTTCTTTGCGTCTGCGGGCCAGGATGGATGCGTAAACCACTTCCCGGGTCAGGGCATGACGGAAGATGTACGAGGTTTTGGGATAGATGCCCCGCTCGTACAGCAGCTCCGAGTCCTTAATAGACGAAAGATGGCTGAGAAGCTCCGCCTCGGGAAGGCCTGTCACTGTGCGGATCAGGTCGTGAGGGAATTCTCTCTCGATGACTGAACCCGTCTGAAGCATCGCCTTGGCCTCATTCGGAAGCCGATCCACCCTGGCCATGATCATATCCTGAATCGTCGAGGGGATGGACACGGATTGCGGGTCGCCCAGGAGAAGGACTTTGCCGTTCTCTATCTTTAGCACTCCGACGTCCAGGAGGGACTTGACGAACTCCTCGATGAAGAAGGGCACTCCTTCGGTCTTGCTGAGAATGAGTCTCTCCAGTCTAGGATTGAACAAAGACGAGCCTAGAACGTGGGAGACCATGAGGAGGCTCTCACGATTCGAGAGCCGGTTCAGGGTGATCTGGTTGTGGTAGGAGCGACCTCCCCACGTGTGCACGAACTCCGGTCGGTAGGTGAAGATGACCAACACCCTCGCCCCCGGGACGACCTCGATCAGCTGTTTGAGGGCCGTCTCGGTGGATTTGTCGGCCCAGTGAAGGTCCTCGATGGCGACGACGAGGGGGCGGATCCGGGCGCCTTTGAGGATAATCATCCTGACCGCCTCGATGATCCTTTCCCTCCTCCCCCCCGGGCTCATGGCCATCCTGTCGATGCCAGAGTCCTTTACCGCGAGAAGCTCCAGGAGATACGGAAGGGCCGTTGTTTCCTCCGCCTTCAGAACCTCCAGGCCCCTTGTGACCTTTTCCCGGATC
>CAZEGG010000378.1:0-3283 GCA_964511755.1 uncultured Desulfobacteraceae bacterium
TCCACCCAAAAATCTTCACCAGATCATGGTATACCTGTGGATACAGCTGAAGGACCCTTTCCGCGGCGGGCCGCAGCGAATCGTCGTAATAGACAGTGATATCCTCACCTTGAAGACCATGGAGGGGTTCCGCACAGGCCGCTCTCACCAGGACCATTGTGAGAATGACGATGAGAAAAATTTGAATGAGGATTCTTGGGAAAATGGGATTCTTTCTGGGCATTTTTGATAGTTTAGGATATTTTCGAAAGCATCTCCAGGCAAATGTTCCCAGCTTCCTCTCCTTTTGCCTTGTCACGGACCGGGTAATCCACTATATTCCTGTTCAATCAGAAGCGTCTCCCAGACAAATGTGAATGCCCTTTTCGGGCCTGTGATACAAGGAGGAAGGCATGGAAAAGATAGAATTCATCAGCGCACGGGAAATCCTCGATTCCAGGGGCAACCCCACCGTTGAAGTTGAAGTGGGCCTGGACGACGGGAGTTTCGGGAGGGCGGCCGTTCCTTCCGGGGCGTCTACCGGAAAGTACGAGGCAGTGGAACTGAGGGACAAGAACAAGAAAAGGTATGGGGGAAAGGGCGTTGATCAGGCGGTAAAGAATGTGAACGAGGTCATCGCACCTGCTCTCAGGGGCATGGAAGCCCAGGACCAGCGCCTGGTGGACAAAACGCTGATCGAGTTGGACGGCACTCCCAACAAAGGCAAACTGGGAGCCAACGCCATCCTGGGCGTCTCCCTGGCCGTTGCCAGGGCCGCGGCGGATGCGTTCTACATGCCGCTTTACCGGTACATCGGGGGGACCAATGCCTGCAGGATCCCCATGCCCATGATGAATATCCTGAATGGAGGGATGCACGCGCCCAACAACGTGGACCTCCAGGAGTTCATGATCGTGCCCATCGGCGGGAAGACCTTTCGTGAGGCGCTGCGGATGAGTGCCGAAGTCTTCCATGCCCTTGCAGGGGTCCTGAAGGCGAACGGGCATTCCACTGCCGTCGGGGACGAAGGAGGATTCGCCCCGGACCTCCAGTCCAACGAACAGGTCATTGAAATGATCCTTGCGGGCATAAAAAAGGCAGGGTACCGGGCAGGAAAAGACGTGGCACTGGCCCTGGATCCTGCCGCTTCTTCCTTCTACAGGAATGGAAAATATGTCTTTTTCAAATCTGATGGATCCAAGAGAACAGGCAAACAAATGATCGAGTTCTACGAGGACTGGGTAGAGCGGTATCCCATCGTCTCCATAGAAGACGGGCTCGCGGAAAATGACTGGAAAAACTGGAATACCATGACGAAACAGCTGGGCGACCGCATACAGATCGTGGGAGATGACCTCTTTGTGACCAACACCGCACGGATAGCCAGAGGTGTCAAGGAAAACTCAGCGAACGCGGTGCTCATCAAACTGAATCAGATCGGGACGCTTACCGAGACCCTCGACGCCATTCAGATGGCCCGCCAGGCGGGATGGAACGCCGTGATCTCTCATCGTTCGGGAGAAACGGAAGACACGTTTATCGCGGACCTGGCCGTAGCTACCGGTACCGGCCAGATCAAGACAGGTTCCCTCTGTCGTTCCGAGAGAATTTGCAAGTACAACCAACTCTTGAGAATCGAAGAAGATCTTGGTGAAGCAGTGGAATTTGGATGGGAGGTATAGATGGCGTACGACGCAACAAAAGACCAGATCCTTGACTCGTGGGAAAATGGTGAGACGGGTTTGACGATCAGTATTTACCGGTATGGGGAAGGAGATCCCAAGCTCCAGATCGGTCCCCGGTCTTATACGAAGAAAGACGGGTCAAAGGGGGCAACAAAGACGGGACGCCTGAGCATCGATGATGTCCTCTGGCTTTCCGAAATCCTGGAAGAAGTGAAAGCGAAAATGAACGGACATTTTATGGAGGGATGATCCCGGCCTCCGCAAGGATGGTCCGGAGCGTCTCCCGGTCTCCGCTGTTCAGCGTGGACAACGGGGACCGCACCGGGCCGCCGTAGTAGCCGAGCATATCAAGGGCCGCTTTCAACCCCGGTATGCCGAATCGAGCGGTCACCGCTCCATTGAGGGGAATTACTCTTCGTTGAAGCTCGGCCGCTTCGCTCATGAGGCCCTTCCTGAACAGATCATAGATGTCCAGGGACTGCTGTGGGGCAATGTTGGCCATGGCCATGATCCCTCCTGCAGCGCCCACCGCCAGGGCAGGAAAGAAAAACCCGGCAGATCCGGCCAGTACCTGAAAACCCTTCCCCGCTATCCGCACCATATCGGCAATTTTTGCAATATTGCCGCCGCTGTCCTTGATTCCGATGATGTTGGGATGTTCAGCCATGCGTCCCACAGTCGGGGCGTCCAGGTCGATATGGGTGAATTTCGGAACATTGTAGACCAGGACAGGAATGGGCGATGCGTCGGCAACGGAGAAATAGTGGCCGGTGAGTGCATCTGCGGTCATCTTTCCGCCGTAGAAGTGGGGGGTAATGACCAGGGCTGCATCTGCTCCGATTTCCGCCGCCCGGCGGGTGAGCTCAATGGTCGCCCTGGTTGATTCGCACCCTGTCCCCGCGATCATCCATTTTTGTGGAGGTATCGCCTTGCGGGCCGATTCCAGGACAGCCAGCTTTTCGTCATGGGAAAGAAAAACGGTTTCGCCGTTGGAACCCAGGATCACATATCCGGAAAATCCATACTTGTTCCAGCGTTCCAGGTTGTCTGCCAGGGCCCGGTGAAGCACCGTTCCCTTATTGTCAAAGGGGGTTGGGATGGGTGGGAGAGCACCCGTCAGGGATTTGCTGTGTTCGTTCATCTTGGTGTTTCCTCCGTTCCCGGATCGGCAAATTCATAGTTCAGTGCAGCGGCAACCGCAATAGCCGCGGTTTCAGCCCGAAGTGTCTGGGAGCCCAACGATGCGGAAATAAAACCCGCCTCCGTGGCGAGCGATATTTCCCTGCGACTAAATCCACCCTCCGGCCCCACAAGCGCCACGACACCCTTTGACCGCGAGAGGATCGGTCGCAGCAGGGACTTCAGGCTTCTGGTTTCCTCTTCTTCCCACAGCATTATCTTCAGCGTCTGTCCTGAGACAGGTGTTCGGAGCACTTCCGGGAAGGGCATAACCGGCATAATTTCCGGAGGCCGGGATCGATCCGACTGTTTGGATGCCGCTATGGCAATGTCCTGCCACCGCTGTATCTTCTGAGCCCGTTTGCCTTCCTCAGGGCGGACGACTGTCCTTTCCGAAACAAGAGGATAAATGGTATTCACTCCCAGTTCTGTCGTCTTTT
>CAZEGG010000379.1:0-3281 GCA_964511755.1 uncultured Desulfobacteraceae bacterium
TAGTGTGCAAGATATGCTTTTGGCATTGAGGCATTGGGATTTCACTTGACATTTGTCATTCCCGGCTTACTCGGGTTGTGGATCTCCATACAGGCGCCGGATGTTTTCATTCACCGCCTCCATGATTGCCTCCTGGCTGACTCCCTTGATCTCCGCTATGGCTCGGAGAGAGAGAAGCGCGTTTGCAGGCTCGTTGCGCTCTCCCGGAGTTGGACCCAGAACAGGGCTGTCGGTTTCGAGGAGCAGGGAAGAAAGGGGAAGGGCTCTTACAAGCTTCTGCTTCTGGCGGGAACGAACGATGGAGGGGGGTATGGAAAAGAAATACCCCGCCTCCACGGCCGGCAGAGCGGTGCTTGCCTTCCCGTCAAAGGCGTGCAGCTGAACCTTTGCAGCGTTTCTGTCCAGGAGGAGCCGCACCACGTGCCTCCCGGCGGAACGGGAATGGACGTTCAGCGGGAGACCCAGTCTTTTCCCCAGCTCGATGAAAAGGCTGAAAATCTCCTGCTGGAGGTCTCTTTCCGGCTCCTCCTTGACCGCCCAGAAATCGAGTCCCACTTCGCCGATGGCAAAGAGTCTGTCTTGCTCCTGCTCGATGAAGGTAGCCATTTGCCGTGCGGCCGGCACGTCAAGATGGGTGGGGTAAAGGCCGGCGGCGGGCAGCAGCTGCGGGCAGTCTTGCGCTCTCCGCAGATTTTTCTCTGCGTCTTCGAGCGTTTCTCCGACCGTCACGATCCACGAAACGCCTGCGTCCTTCGCCCTCGCCAGGACGTCGGCCAGGTCTTCGTCAAAGGATGGGTCGCACAGGTGGGCGTGGGCATCCGTCAATCCCCTCACCTGCGTGGATCTCTCTTCCTGCCCGTGCATGGAAGCCTCCTACCGCAGTAACTCAAGCATCGCCTCTACCTCGGTGACGGGTGCCGTGCAGGCGGTGTTGGTACACACATACGCTGTGGTCTTGCTCCCCTTCTTTTCATGGGTCTTGACGAAAGGGGCAATCCTATCCACGGAGGTATTATCCACGTCGACGGGCCGGAAAAGGGTGACGGTGTTGGGCAGGAAAGCAGTCCTCAGGGCTCGCAGCATCCCGGCCGTATCTTCCGCCTCAGCGTCTCCCGCGATCACCACTTCGTGGGCAGGGCCGATACCGAAGTCAGCGGCAACCAGAAACTGGGTGTAGCCCGAAGGAAGCTGCGCGACCTGGGAAGAAAAAGCGCGGTCGAGCTGTGCGGCCCGCTCTTCCAGTGCGGGGCTGCCCGTGAGGTGCGAAAGCCGCAGGAGGTTGAGCATGGCCACGGAATTGCCCGACGGCGTGGCGCCGTCATACACCTCCTTTTTCCGCAGGATGAGGGCCTCGGCGTCTTCCGGTGCAAAAAAGAAGCCCCCCTGCTCCGGGTCCCAGAAACGGGTGAACGACTCGTCTGCAAGTTCCACGGCGGTTTCCAGGTATTCCGGCTCATACGTGGCTTCGTAGAGTTCAATGAGCCCCCAGGTGAGAAACGCATAATCATCCAGATTTGCGTGGATCGCCGCCTCCCCGTCCCGGTAGCGGTGAAGGAGACGTCCCTCCCTGTCGCGCATCTTTTCGAGGATAAAACCTGCTGCCTTCTTTGCGGCCAGGACATACTCATCCTGTCCCAGGGCGCAGGCGCCCCGGGCAAACGCCGCGATCATGAGTCCGTTCCAATCGGTCAGGATCTTGTCGTCCTTGTGCGGGTGGACCCGATCTTCCCGGGTTTTGAACAGCCGGTCTCTCAGCCTTTCCACACGCTGTCTCAGGTCATCTGCAGGCATCCCCAGGTCGGCAGCCAGGTCCGGAAGAGGCTTGCTCATATGCAGGATATTTGTCCCGGTTGCCTTTCCGGTCGCCTCTTCCTGAAAATTGCCCTCCTCTTTCACATTGAACACGCGGATGAACAGATCTGCATCCTCGCCGAGCATCCGGCGAATCTCTTCTTCCTCCCATACGTAGAACTTGCCTTCGACTCCTTCGCTGTCCGCGTCTTCAGCCGAATAGAAGCCCCCTTCAGGATCGGTCATGTCCCGGAGCACGTAGGTGAAAATCTCCCTTGCTGTGTCCGCATACACCACCGTACCGGTGGCCTGGTATGTCTCCAGGTAGGCAAGGGCCAGCATGGCCTGATCGTAAAGCATCTTCTCAAAGTGGGGGACCAACCACTCGCGATCCGTGGAATAGCGGTGGAACCCGTACCCCACGTGGTCATACATGCCTCCGAGGCGCATGGCTTTGAGGCTCTTTTCAATCATCTCGAGGGCCGTTGAATCATGAGCCCGTCTCCAGTAGCGGAGCAGAAAGGTGAACTGGTGCGGTGTGGGGAACTTGGGAGCTGAACCGAATCCGCCCAACTGTCCGTCATACCGGCCCCGCAGTTCCTTGAAGGCCTTTTTCAGGACGTCGGCGCCCGTCTGGCCTCCCTGTGCCGGCTGTTGCGTGCTTTGAAGGGCCTCCACAATCTTCTCCGCGGAGCGGAGCACTTCTTCTCTCCTGGTTTCCCAGATGGAGGTAATGCGGGGAACAAGTTCCATCAGGCCCATGCGTCCGAAGCGGGTCTGCTTCGGCAGGTAGGTCCCTGCGAAAAAAGGTTTCTTTTCCGGGGTCATGATGATGGTGAGCGGCCAGCCTCCGCTCTTGGTCAGGACCTGGCAGACCATCATGTATATCTGGTCAAGATCCGGCCTCTCTTCGCGGTCCACCTTGATGGACACGAAAGCGTTGTTCAGCACCTTTGCCGCTTCAGGATCCTCAAATGACTCTCTTTCCATCACATGACACCAGTGACAGGTGGAATAGCCGATGGAAAGGAATATGGGCTTGTCCTCTTTCTTTGCCTTTTCAAAGGCCTCGCTGCCCCAGGGGTACCAGTCCACGGGATTGTTGGCATGCTGGAGCAGATAGGGGCTCTTTTCTCCGATCAGACGGTTTGCTTTTCTTTCATTCATGGGCTGTCCTTTCCATTCGCAGAAGATTTATCCGGTGCGGGCGGCTTCATACTGTTTACAATATAAGCACGTTTTTCAGAATGAAAGGGTATGTTTCTCCAACCGGAAAGCAAAATGGGGACATTCCTATGACCGTGGAGCGATGAGCGATCCCGGGCGAACACTGTTTTCCCCGTGCTTTTCCAGAAGGGAATCAAGGGCCGCGTTCAGGCTTTTCCTTTTCTGGGGTGCGCCATCCTCAGGGAAAAGCCCCAACTGTTGATTCCCTTCCGGGAGTTCGAGCTGCGACAGGGACACGCCCAGGAGCCTGACCGGCCGCTTTC
>CAZEGG010000380.1:0-3274 GCA_964511755.1 uncultured Desulfobacteraceae bacterium
GACTGGAAAAATTCATGGATGAAAAGGGGTATGACAACCTGGATCAGATGCGCGGCATCGCGTCCGATGCGGCCATGGCCTACGCCGATATGCCGCCTGAACAGGCAAAAGTGGACCCGGAGTTCTGCACCAACTGCGGCCGGTGCCTGAACGTCTGTTTCTACCAGGCCATGCAGCCCGGCGATGAGGCGACCTGGGTCAACGAGGAAAACTGCATCGGGTGCGGCGGCTGCTACTCGGTCTGCCCGGTTCCGGGCGCCGTAGAAATTTCCATTCATCAATAGGCCGATCTCCAACTTTCAACAGAGGTGAACCTATGAAACCGCTTTTGCAGGTCCTTTCGGCAGCAGAGATCGAACTCATACACCGATCCGCCCTGAAGATCTTAAGCGAGGTCGGGTTTCGATTTCCTCTTGACGAAGCCCTGGAACTGCTGAAGAGAGCAGGGGCGGAGGTAGTGGACGGGAACGTCGCCAGGATTCCCGAGGATCTCGTGGAATATGCCGTCCAGAAGGTCCCGAAGCGGAAAGAGGTCACCCTGTTCGGCAGGGATCCGAAGCATGATGTGAGCTTCGGGAAACACGAGCCGACCTTGGCCTGCATGACCATGGCGGTCAGTGTGATCGACCCCTATACCCGCAGGAAAAGACCCGCAACCGACAAGGACCTTGCCGAGCTCACCAGGATTGCCGACAGCCTGGAACACGTGCGGATCAACGGCGGCCTGGTCACCCCCCAGGATGTGCCCAACGCCTTCAACGACTGGTACACCTGGGCAACAACCCTGAAAAACACCACCAAACACATCACCGGCGGGGTCCTGGGGGCCCGTTGCGTCCACGACGCCGTAAAGATGGCCTCCGTCGCCGTGGGCGACGAAGCACGGTTCAGGGACCGTCCCTTTATCTCCGGGTGGGTCCTGACGCTTCCGCCGCTCGGGATCGACAGGGAATCCCTGGAAGCCCTGATGGAGATGAGCCGGCTCAACATCCCCTCGATGCTCAGTTCTGGCCCGATCCTGGGGACGTCATCGCCCATAACCATTGCGGGAACCATTGCCCAGGCACATGCCGAAATACTCGCATGCCTGGTGGTTTCACAGCTGGTCAATCCCGGCGCCCCGGTCGTGTACACGAGTTTTGCGAGGGGCATCGACATGCGGACAGGGACCATTTCCATGGCCTGTCCCGAGTTCGGCATCCTGAAAGTCGGGATGGCCCAGATGGGCCGCTTTCTGGATATGCCGGTGCGAATGCCCTCCATGCTGAGAGACGCAAAGGTACTGGACGCCCAGGCAGGTTTTGAAACCGGGATGATAGGGACGGTTGCGGGTCTGTGTGCGGACATGATGGATGGCATGCAGCTGGATATGGACATGGTCGTGGACTTTCCTGATCTGCTCTTCTGCAACGACTGCATGGCAGGGATTGAGCGGCTCGCAAGGGAGCTTGTCGTCAACGAAGAAACAATTGCCCTCGATGTTGTCAGAGAAGTCGGACACGGCGGGAGTTTTCTGGAGCACAGGCACACCTTCAGCAATTTCCGCAAAGAGCTGTGGATGCCGGAACTGCTGGAGCGGAGAAACTGGGAATCCTGGGAAAGGGACGGTTCCAGGGATATCTACGAAGTTGCCAGAGAAAGGGTGCTGAAAATGCTGGAAGAGGGATCCCCGAGGCTTTTATCCCTTGAAGCGGAAGCGAAAATAGATACAATCGTGAGGGACGCCCGCCTTTCCCCGAACAGCTCAACGGAGATTGAACCATGATGCCGACCATGCAGGTTTTGAATGATGCGGAACTGAGAGAGATCGATCAGGCCTCGCGCCTGCTTCTCCAGGAGGTAGGGATACACGTGGCCCATGACGAGGCCCTGGCCATATACGAAAAAGCGGGGGCCCTGGTGAACCAGGACCGCGGGATCGTAAAGATTCCCGGCCATGTCATCAACGACGCCCTGTCAAAGTGTTCGTCCTCCGTTCGTCTGTACGGGCGGGACGGTGCACCGCCCCTCCTGATCGGGGGAAAGCGTACCTATTTCGGCACCGTGGGGATCGCCACGAATACCCTGGACCTTGAGACCGGAGAGTACCGTCCAGTACTCTGCCAGGACCTGGAGACCATCATTCGTCTTGCGGACGTCCTCGATCCTCCTCATTTCATCCTGATTCCCGCGACGCCGACCGATGTACCTCCGGAACTTGTGGATCTGTATGAATTCAGGTACCTGGCGACCAATACGCGGAAGCATTTCATAGCGGAAGCCCAGGGAAAGAAGAGCCTGGAGAAGATCTTCGCCATGGCCGAGGAGGTATCCGGAGGTGCGGATGCTTTAAGGGCGCAGCCTTTCTTTTCCATCCTTGTCTGTCTCACAAGCCCGCTCATGCTCCGTCCTGACGCATGTGAACTCCTCATGGGCACTGCGCGGGCCGGTCTGCCCCTCTTCATAGAGTCGGGCCCCATGTCCGGCGCCACGGCGCCGGCAACCCTGGCATCGACGCTGATCTGTGCGAACGCGGAACTCCTGTCCAGCTTTGTCCTGGCCAAGGCGGTAAATCCTGCGGTCCCTCTTGTGTACGCGAGCTGGGCCAGAATCATGGATATGAAAACCGCGGGACCTTCTCACGGCGGGCCCGAGTTCGGCCTGTTCCGCTGCGCCACAACGCAGCTCGCCCGATATTACAGCCTGCCATCGGGAGGCGGCGGCATATTGACCGATTCCAAGATTGTCGACGTCCAGCTCGGCATGGAAAAACTGGGGACCGCCCTGCTTCCCGCCCTCGGGGGGACCAATATGATCTCGGGCATGGGGCTCCTGGCAGAAGAAAATGCAATCAGCCTTGAAACCCTGGCTGTGGACCACGAGGTATGCAACTATGTGAAACGGGTTCTCGAGGGCATACGGGTGAATGAGGACACCCTCGACCTTTCCATTTTTGAACAGGTGGGACCCGGGGGCCATTTCGTGGACAAGCGGCATACCCTGGATCATTTCAGGAAGGAAATGTGGCAGCCCCGAATCATAAATCGTGAGTCCCTCGCACTGGGAAAGGACCCGCGCACAAACAGCATGCGGAACCGGGCAAAGGACTTCATCAGGACCTCCCTGGAGAAATTCGAGCCCCCGTCATTGCCTGACCACATCACCGCAAAACTGGACGCTATTATCGGAGCAGTGTAAATTCTTCAGGATCTCTTTCAGGGACAGTGTAGACTCCTCGCCTTCAGACCAAGAAAGCCGTGGGTTGTCGCTGAGCGGCTCTCCTGATCCGGCGTCA
>CAZEGG010000381.1:0-3274 GCA_964511755.1 uncultured Desulfobacteraceae bacterium
GGAAGACACCGCAGGGGTTGGCGCGGTGGATCTTAAATGAGAGGAGGTGTTATGTATGCCTGGATTAGATAGAACAGGTCCAATGGGTGCTGGTCCCATGACAGGAGGAGGATTCGGCAGGTGCAATCCCCGGAATCGCGCCTCTGGATGGAGGTCGTTCGGCCAGGGTCGCGGTGGAAGAGGGCCGGGTCAGGGCCGAGGATACGGCAGAGGGTTCGGTCGGCGTGGAGCCCGCTTCGAAGATCAAGGATGGTACGGCCCAACTTATGGGTTCTATCCCGGTCCGTCTGCCGTGAACCGCAATGACGAGATCAGCATGCTCAGGGAACAGGCCGAGATGATGAAGGATGAACTGAACGCCATTAGTAAGCGGATCGAAGAACTCGGATCTGAACCTCTTAAGACAACTGATTGAACCTGAAACTCCTCCGGGCCTGCGTCGACCGAATTTATGGTTCCCAAGCAAGGCCTGGAGGATTCACCTTTACGCCTCGGAAGTAAAGATAATAGTGATTACGCGCATTCGGTCCCATTCCGGCTCGCTTTCAACATATAATCGTCCACTGCGGTGAGCAACGTCTCGGCGGCCAGCTGGGCGCAATGCATGTGGTCTTTTGGGAGTCCCCCTATGCTTCGTTGAATGACATCTGGATCGATGCTCAAAATTTCATCCGGACTTTTTCCTTCGGCGAGTCCTGCGGCAGCGCACACGCAATTCAAGCTGTATAGGCACCCGTCAGTCCAGTAAGAGGCCTTTACAACTCGATCCTCTTTGAAGCGGAGGCCGATTTCCATGGTATCGCCGCATCGCCCGGTAATGCGCCCCTTCCCATGAGGGTCATCGATATGCGAGTTTGAAAGGAAAGAGACGACGATCCAGAAACCCAGGACGACAAAAAGCGTTCCGACGACTAACAGGAACCGTAATATTTCGTCAATCATTCCCTCTCTCCATCATAATATCTGATATCTGCACCCTCCGTGCTCTGTTTCCTTGCACGCATGAACACCTTTTCCGGATCGTCGTGGAGGAGCAGAAAGGTTTCTCTGGGAGCGGGATTACGCGGAGACGTTCTCTATTACGTCGCACAAGTGATCCTACAGATTGACGATGAGATTGTCAAAAATAGCCGTTTATGGATGGAAACCAGCTATCGAAGGCTGATTCGTTTCCCTACGCCGCACTCGATGCAGTTGTCTCCATACTCCTGCCTGAAGATACTGCGGGCCTGGTCGCTTGTGCAGTGGCAAGGAGCGACCTTCTGCACGGAAAGGCAGCGGAATTCCCTGAGGATGGATTCGATCTGAGATGCGGATTCGCCACCCAGGTGAAATCCGCCCATCACTAAATAGACCTTCTCTTCTCCGGTGATCTCTTTGGCTCTCCGAACAATATTTACTATTCCGGGATGGGCGCACCCTGTTATGACTACAATGCCTTTCGGGGTTCTCAAAATCAACGACTGTTCCGTCAAAGTACCGCCGAGTTCGCCGGTCGTGTACACGCCGGTGAGGATTTCTCTGGTCCCGGAGAGTTCTATCACGTGAGCGCCCCGCGACTTAAGTGTTTCCTTGAAGGCAATGGGAAACGATTTCGGCAGATACACTTCCACGTCGCTCTTCTCTTCGAGGAACCGTCCGATTCCCCCTGTGTGATCGGCGTGAATGTGTGAAAGGAAAACAGCATCGATTGCAGCCGGTTCTAATTCGAGCCGACTCATGTTGTAGAGCAAGGCTGCGCCGTCCCCGCCGGTATCAAAGAGTATGGTCTTTTCCCATCCCTTAACAAGGCAGGAAAATCCCCATTTCGCCTTAAGGCAGTCGTCGAACCGATTGTTGTCGAAAAGAACCGTGACCGAGGCTTCGGCCTTGCCTTCGTGCGCAGGTTGAAGCGATGGTGTACCAGTACCTGCCAGACCCGGAGCAGACCACAAAAAAAGAAAGGTAAAGGCCAAAGCTTCATAAACGCCGGTTTGATCCATCTTCTCCCTGTAAGCTTACCCCCGGTCCGCCCGAGTGCTCCTGTGCTCAGGACTGCGCACTTTCAGCACGGGTACGGCACAGCGTCGAAACACCTTTTCCGCGGTGGAGTCCACAATGACCCTGGGTATATTGCCATTGCCTTTCACCCCCATCACTACCAGATCCACATTTTCTTCCTCTATCGCTTTTATCAGTTCGCGGAACGGCAGTCCTTCACGGAACACTGTCTTGATCGGAAGACCGCTTATACCCGTATCTTCGATCAGTCCCTGCATAGATTCCAGCCGCTCTTCCTTCTGTTTCTCTATCCATGCATTTACTGAAAACCGGCCTGTTTCGGTTGCGGCTCTCTGGAGCGTCTCTATGTTCCTGTGGTTGAGCACATTGACTATAACCAGGTCGCTTTTGGCACTCTTTGCCAGATTTCCCGCATATTCAAGGATATCCCTGGAATACTCGGAAAGGTCGACGGCAGCCATGATTCTTCTGATATCTTTCATATAAATCCTCCTAAGCCTCCTTTGCCTCGCTCACTCATTGCTCATCAGCATCCGACTTGACTGACCCATACCACCCACAAGCAGCCGAATATCCCTCTTTTGTCATTCCGGAAAGCCCGCAGGGCTTATCTGGAATCCTCGGACTCGTGGGAATGACCGCAACATCGCAAATCACTGTCCATATAACCCGGTTTGAGAATAAGGAGCAAAGTATGTGCCATCGTTGCCGCTGCATATGGTGAGGAAATTAAATATAGGATTAACAACTACTTACTTAAAAGGAAGGGCTTGAAATTTGTAGAAACTGATTGCATTTATGCAATCTTCGCCGCCCAGTAAAGTCTCAGTACTGCGACTTTACTGGTCGTGCATTCAGTGTGCACACCCGTTATACCCAGGAACATGGGGTGCAAACATGATCCTTTCAGTTCAATTTGTTCTCAATATTTCTGAGAGTTATGAGCTTCGATATCTGTCAGATGCGACCAAGGAGACATCGGCGGAAGAAGCGGCACAATATTTGTAATATCTTAAAGAAGAACTGCAGAAAAGAACTTCCGGGTGGCAGTGAGCAATGTATCGCTGAGAGAGTTCTGTAAAGAGTCCGATCCGGTCCCAATTGAGAATGAAAAGAGGGCTTTTTGGTTCATCCGGTTATTGCGTACTCTGAAGTTCCATGATTGATTGAACTGCATGCGGGATAGGGCCTTTTTTCTCAGTGACTGGCGGGAGGGCACCGTCTTTTCGTGACTTACCAGTGGGGGAACCCGCAGCTCGACGAAGTCGAGAAT
>CAZEGG010000382.1:0-3265 GCA_964511755.1 uncultured Desulfobacteraceae bacterium
CGCATAACCGTGAATCTGGCGCCCGCGGACGTCAAGAAGGACGGCTCCGCCTTTGACCTGCCAATGGCCCTCGGAATTCTCACTGCAACGGACCTGCTGGACCAAGAAATCCACAAGGATTACATCTTTCTCGGCGAGCTGGCGCTTGACGGCATGGTGAGACCGGTCAAAGGGGCCTTGCCAATGGCTATTGCAGCCAGGGATTTCGGTTTCAGGGGCATTTTTCTTCCGCGCGAAAACGCACCTGAGGCGAGTGTCGTGGACGGCATTCCCGTCTATCCCGTTGACACCTTATCACAGATAGTCGAGGCATTGAAAGGCATCTCTCCGCCAATCCCTCCGGCCAAGGCGGAAAAAGAGAAGCGCCGGGATCGCTCCGGCTATGATGTGGATTTTCAGGATGTGCGTGGGCAGGAGAATGTCAAGAGAGCCATGGAAATAGCCGCCGCGGGCGGGCATAACCTCGTCATGATCGGGCCGCCGGGATCGGGAAAGACCATGCTTGCGCGGCGTCTGCCGACCATCCTTCCTTCCCTGAGTTTTGAGGAATCCCTTGAAACCTCGAAAATTTACAGCGTCATGGGCCTGATGCCCGAGGGACGAGGCCTGCTCACTCAACGGCCTTTCCGGTCACCGCACCACACGGTATCTGACGCCGGTCTTATCGGAGGAGGCCAGATTCCGAAACCGGGGGAGGTGAGCCTTGCCCACAATGGTGTCCTTTTTCTGGATGAATTGCCCGAATTCAAAAAAAATGTCCTGGAGGTCTTGCGCCAACCCATGGAAAACGGGCTGGTGACGATCTCCCGAGCCAATTCAAGCATAACATATCCTGCCAATTTTATGCTCGTGGGAGCAATGAATCCCTGCCCGTGCGGATTTTTTGGGGATCCAAAGCGTGAATGTACCTGTTCGTCTGTGCAGATAAAGCGATATCGTGGAAAGGTCTCAGGTCCGCTGATGGACCGGATCGATATGCACCTGGAGGTTCCGGCCGTACCGTACAAGGATCTCGCATCAAGAATGGAGGGGTCTTCATCGGAAGAAATCCTTGGGCGAGTCGTTATGGCAAGAAAAATGCAGGAAACACGCTTTCGTGAAGCCAGAATCTACTCGAATGCCGGGATGAATACGCGGCTCATTAAACAGTTTTGCAGGATTGATGAGCAGTCAAGCTCTCTGCTGGAGAAGGCCATGGAACGCTTCGGCCTGAGCGCAAGGGCTCATACGAGGATCCTGAAAATCGCCAGGACCATTGCCGACCTGGAAAATAGCGAAGAAATCGGCCCGGCCCATCTGGCGGAGGCAATTCAATACAGGACCCTCGACCGGAGAAAAGTGGAGTGAAAACGTTCTTAAAAATATGCGCGTGGTTTTTTTCCATCGCGATTTTTCTCGGGCTGGGCACAGCCGCCGTTTTCTGGTACCTGTGGTCCAGTAACCTCCCGTATATCGGTTCCTTGAAGGATTATCGGCCCTCCATTGTCACAGAGATTCTGAGTGAAGACGGGCAGGTTATCGGCAGCTTCTGGGAAGAGAAGCGATTTGTCGTTCCTGTTGAAGAACTCCCGGCGCACCTTATCCACGCCTTCGTAGCAGCGGAGGATTCTCGGTTTTACGAACACGAGGGAGTGGATGTGTTGGGTATTGTTCGAGCATTTGTGAAGAACCTCAAGGCCGGAAAGATTGAACAGGGAGGAAGCACGATTACCCAACAGGTGACCAGGTCTCTGCTGCTCAAGAATACCCGGAGAACCTACCGGCGCAAAGCAAGAGAAGCCATACTCTCCATCCAGATCGAGAGAAATTTTTCAAAAGACCGTATACTTTTTCTCTATCTCAATCAGATCTATCTCGGAGAGGGAGCGTATGGTGTCGAGGCCGCGGCGAGAACCTATTTCGGAAAATCCGCGAAAGATTTGGACCTGGCGGAATCGGCCATGCTGGCAGGCCTGCCTCAGGCCCCTTCACGCTATTCTCCCCTGAGACATTTCGATTTGGCAAAAGCGAGACAGAAATATGTCCTCGGCAGGATGCTGGAAAACGGCTACATAACGAAAGATCAGATGGAAGCAGCCCTTGAGGAACCCATCATCTTTCGCAAGGAACACGACAACCCATTCATGAAGGCTCCTTATTTCACCGAGTATGTCCGCAAATACCTGCTTGATAAGTATGGACATGATCTCCTTTACCGGGGTGGATTAAAGGTGTATACCACCGTGAACCTGAAGATGCAGGATGCAGCAAGGGAGGCCCTCCGGAAGGGTCTCCTGGAACTGGATCATCGAGAGGGCTACCGGGGACCGGTGAAGCATCTCTCGGGTGATCAGATTCCGTTGTTCCTCGAAGAAGCGGAAAAAAAGATCACCGAGAAACCGCTTGCGCCCGGAGATGTCGTGCAAGGCCTGGTGGAAAAAGTAGATGACAGCGAGGAAAAGGTGGAGGTGCGAGTTGGCCCTGTCCGATGTCTCCTGCCTTTCAGCGAAATGACGTGGGCCAGAAAACCGGATCCCGAGAAGGCCTACTATGCGGTAAAGCTGAAAAAACCTTCCCAGGTGTTGAAAACGGGAGATGTGATTCTTGTTCGCCTGAAAGAAAAGGGAACTCCTCCCTTCTCATGGATCGTTTCCCTTACTCAGAAAGTTGGTGCGCAGGGGGCACTCTTCTGCATGGATCCGTTTACCGGAAGAGTAAAGGCCATGATCGGAGGAAGGGATTTTGAGCTCAGCCAGTTCGATCGGGCGATCCAATCACGGCGTCAACCCGGCTCGGCCTTCAAGCCTCTCATCTACGCCGCTGCACTGGACAAGGGCATGACCCCCGCCAGTGTTCTCATCGACGCTCCGTATATCGGTATCAAAGAGGGGCCGGAAGAAGAGGATTGGAAGCCGAAAAACTATAAGCAGAAATTCTTTGGTCCCACACTGTTCAGGACCGCTCTGGCAGAATCCCGGAATGTTGTTACCGTGAAAATATTGAAAAAAATCGGTGTTTATTATGCCATCCAGTACGCGAAAAAGCTGGGGATAGAATCCGAATTGAGCCCGGATCTCTCTCTCGCGCTTGGCTCATCCGGGGTTTCGCTCGAGGAACTCACCCGCGTGTATTCTGTATTCGCCAACGGCGGCATGCTTCTCAGTCCGATTTTTATTGACAAGGTTGTGGACCGGAACGGGCAGGTGCTGGAGGAACACGAACCTCAGACCACTCAGGTCATATCTCCGGAAACGGCTTATATCATGACCAATCTGCTTCAGGCGGT
>CAZEGG010000383.1:0-3227 GCA_964511755.1 uncultured Desulfobacteraceae bacterium
AAATGGTTGTCATGGAAGCCCTTCCCACAGTGGGCGACTCGGGAAAGATCGACAAAAAGGCCCTCAAGAAGGATATCGAGGCACAGGTGGCAGCGGGAAAGATTTGAGAGAAAGGCCGTTTTATGCGAAAAACCGTGCTCATCGTTTCGACCTTGAATACGAAGGGAAGGGAGACACTCTACCTGAAAAAGAAGATTGAAGGTCTGGGTCTTATGACGCTCGTCATGGACATTTCCATGCGAGGCGGGTATTCTTCCCCTGCCGACATACCTCCGGAAGAGATCGCGCAGGCCGGGGGAAGCTCCTCCGAACAGATACAGGCATCCAGGGAGCGGGCAAAGATTACCAATATTGTCATAGCCGGAGCCTCGAGTATTGCCGGGACGCTCCACAGGGAGGGAAGGATAGACGGAATTGTGGGACTTGGCGGTTCCACGGGGTCTTTCATGGCTACCGAAGTCATGCGCTCGCTCCCTTTCGGGCTGCCCAAATTGATGGTGTCTTCGACCGCCGCCCTTCCCGGCCTTTCCACGCGGTACATCGGCACCGGAGACATCGCCCTTTTCCATTCGGTCGTTGAGATCTCCGGGCTTTCCAACCCCCTGAAGAATGTGCTGGACCGCGGCGCCTGCGCCCTGGCCGGCATGGTACAGGGAGCGGTCACCCCGCCCAGGGCTGAAACGGGCAAGGCCATTGCCCTCACCATGCTGGGCCCCTGCGAAAAATGCGCCAGCGCCGTCAGGGCAGGATTGGAAGAGAAAGGCTACCAGGTAATCGGGTTTTCGGCGGCCGGCATCGGTGATCGAGCCATGGAGGACATGGCGTCTCACGGCCTCTTCCAGGGGGTGATCGACCTGGCGCCCGGCGGAGTCGGCGAACACCTGTTCGGATTCATGCGGGACGCAGGTCCCGGAAGGCTTGAGTCCGCCGGAAGAGAGGGAATTCCTCAGGTGATCTCCTTTTGCAGTGTCAATCACATGACCCCGAGGAAATCAACCTACAAGCCCGAGTATAAGGAGCGGCGAAAATACGACCTGGATAAATACCGGACCTGGCTCCGGATGAATACCGACGAACTCACAGAAGTCGCGCGGGCCTTCGCGAACAAAATCAACCGCGCCACAGGCCCGGTCAGGATAGTAGCCCCCCTGAAGGGATGGTCTTCTGTTGACTGCGAAGGAAATCCCACATACGATCCCCGGGAAGACCTTATTTTCATCCGGGAACTCCGGAAGCAGCTCAATCCGGATGTGGAAGTACGGGAGGTGGGCGCGAACATGGAAGACCCGGCTTTTGCCGAAGCCGTGCTTGAATCGGCGTTCGAGATCCTCTGATGGAATTCACCGTGAAAACCAGCCAGGAGGTATATGACCTGGAGGCATCGGTGCGGTTCATCGGAAAAGACCTCCTGGTGGCTCTCTGGGGCGGAGAACGACCCCATGTGGGGGCAGTAGCGATTGCCCAGCCGAGACCGAGTCTGAAAGATCCCGAAAGGGTCAGCGCGACCACCTCGGTTGTCTGCCTCCTGGGACACAAGGAAGACGACCTGGCAAAAGCCGTCGCCGAGATTCTCGCGGCGGCCATGAATACGACGGTTGTCGTGACAGCAGGTATTCACTGGGACAACCTGGATGCCGAGGGGATTAGAAAGGTTCTCAGAAACAGTGAGATTTTGGTGGACCTTATTCTGGAAAAAATCGGGCGCCTCTCGGCTCACACATAAGATTAATAGCGAACGCATCTCTAAAAGGGTACTGACGCATGACAAAACGGATCGTAGTAGGAATATCCGGGGCAAGCGGAGTGGTTTACGGGGTGAGAATGCTCCAGCTGCTTCAGAACAAAGACTTTGAAATACATCTCATTGTATCGGAGGCGGGCAAGAAAAACCTCGAAATTGAGACCGGCTTCGACCTGAACCAGGTAGGGACCTTCGCCGATTACGTGTACGACAATCGTGACATGGCGGCCCCTCTTGCGAGCGGTTCGTTCCTCACGGAAGGCATGGTGGTGATTCCCTGCACCATCAAAACCCTCTCCGGAATCGCGAATTCCTACACCGAAAACCTGCTGGTAAGGGCCGCGGATGTGACGCTGAAAGAAAAGCGGAAACTGGTTCTTGCGGTCCGGGAGACGCCCCTCCATAAGGGACATCTGCGACTGATGACCATGGCCGCCGATATGGGGGCGCATATACTCCCCCCTGTTCCCTCATTCTACCATAAACCGGAGACTATCGAGGACATCCTGGACCAGACCATCGGGAAAATCTTCGACTACCTTGGCATAAGCCATGACCTGTTCAGGCGCTGGGGAGATTCGACCATTTCCGAGTGATTTTATGTGACGAGAAGGAGAAAAACCATGCTTTTACCCAAATTCGAATTCCACGAACCTTCCGCTCTGAAGGAGGCCTGTGAAATACTGGCGGAACTGGGGACTGAGGCAAGGCCTCTTGCGGGCGGCACTGACCTGCTCGTGAACATGAAAAAGAAGATCATCGCACCCCGGCATGTGGTTTCCCTTGGGCGACTTGATGCGCTGAGGGAAATCGAATCATCGAACGGGACCATGAAGATTGGAACGCTCATGACCGCCGCAGAGATTGCCGAGTCGAAGACCGTAAAGGATAGATTCGGTGCACTCTGCCAGGGCGCCGCCAATCTGGGCTCCCCGCTCATCCGGAACCTGGCAACCATGGGAGGAAACCTGGTCTCTGCCCGGCCCGCCGCGGATTTACCCCCTTCGCTCATGGCCTACGGTGGAAGGCTGATCATCAGAAACAAGGAGGGACAGCGGAGCATTGCCCTCGAAGATTTCATCAAAGGGCCGGGACAAACGGACCTTGACCCGGGAGAAATTCTCACGGAAATCGAACTTGACACCCCTCCTGCTTACACCGGGGCTGCATACATGAAGCTGGGGACCCGCAGAGCCCTTGAAATCTCGCTCGTGAACGTTGCTTCTTATATCGCCCTGGACGGACCCGGAGGGGTCATCACGTCTGCTCGCATCGTACTGGGCGCCGTCGGCCCTACCCCGCTCCGCGCTCTCTCGGCGGAAAAGTTCCTCCTGGGTGAAAAACCGTCGGAGCCTCTCTTTAAGAAGGCGGGGCAGGAGGCTGCCGGGGACAGCAGGCCCATCGACGATTTCCGGGGATCTGCCGAATACCGCCGGGACATGGTGAAGGTACTCACCAGGCGAACCCTTGCTGCGGCCCTGGAAGA
>CAZEGG010000384.1:0-3208 GCA_964511755.1 uncultured Desulfobacteraceae bacterium
TTCACCGCCAGTTTGGGGCCGATGCCGGAAACGCCGATCAACATCAGGAACAGGTTCTTTTCCAATCTGGTATTGAAGCCGAACAGCAGGAGCGCATCCTCGCGAACATGGGTGTAGACGTGCAGGTTTACCCGTTCATCTTCTCCCGGCAGCGCATAGAAAGTGGAGAGGGGAACGATGACTTCATACCCGATTCCCCCGGCATCGATGATCAACGATTGGGTGGATTTTGTGAGCAGGAGTCCGGTAAGGTGCGCGATCATCTGCCGCTCCTTCGACGGGACGGGACCGGCGGAAGGTCTTCATACCTGTGCCAGTGCAGGTGACAGACGGCGGCCGCCAGTGCGTCCGAGGTATCGAGAAGCGGCTCCGCATCCAGTTTCAGAATCATCTTGACCATTGCCCGCACCTGTTCTTTCGTAGCCCTGCCGTATCCCACGACGGATTTCTTGATTTCCAGGGGGCTGTATTCATAGATCTGTACACTATGCTGGACAGCGGCCACGAAAACCGCCCCTCTTGCATGGCCGAGCTTGAGAGAACTCTTGACGTTTTTCGCGTAAAAAAGATCTTCGACAGCCATCTCTCCCGGCCCGAAACGGCCCATGATATCCGACAATTCTTTGAAAATATGGTAGATCCTGAGAGAGAAGGGGGCCTTTGCGGGGGGACGGACGATGCCACAGTCCACGCAGGACAATCTGTTGTTTTTTTGTTCAACCAGGCCGTACCCGGTCACGTTCGAGCCCGGATCGACCCCGAGGACCAGCATTAACCCAGTGCCTCCATCACTTCGTCGGGGATATCGAAGTTGGCATACACGTTGCTCACGTCATCGTTGTCTTCAAGGGCCTGCATCAGGTTCAGCATCTGCTGGGCCTTTTTCCCTTCCAGTTTGACCGTATTGTTGGGTATCATGCTGATTTCAGCAAGGGTATGGGGAATATCGGCAGCGTCTATAGCTTCTTTTACCGTCTCGAAATCCCCCGGGTCGGTTATGACCTCGAACTCGGTCTCCTCGTCGTTCACATCTTCGGCACCGGCTTCCAGGGCGAGGTCCAGGAGCCTTTCTTCATCCACCCGGTCCTTTTCGATCACAATGAGGCCCTTTTTGGTGAACATCCATGCCACGCAGCCGGGCTCCCCCAGGTTTCCCCCGTTTCTTTCGAAGGCATGCTTTACTTCCGCCACGGTCCTGTTCTTGTTATCCGTCAGACAGTCAACCAGGACGGCCACTCCACCGGGTCCGTAGCCTTCATAGCTGCTTTCCTCGTAGGACGCGCCTTCCAGCTCGCCCGTCCCTTTTTTGACTGCCCTCTCGATATTTTCCTTGGGCATATTTTCCGCCTTGGCTGCTGCGATGGCGGATCTCAGACGCGGATTGCCCGAGGCATCGCCTCCGCCCATTCTGGCGGCAACGGTTATCTCACGGATGAGCCGGGTGAAAATCTTGCCCCGCTTCGCATCCGCGGCCCCTTTTTTATGTTTGATGGAACTCCATTTAGAATGACCTGACATAAATTCCTCCTGAATAGAAACCTCTGTCCCGCCCGGACAGGAAAGCGGACTTTATCCGGGGCTACGGGTTAAATCCCCGGGCTATGAGGTATATTTCTCGGCTCCTTTTCCGGGTTGCCTCGGTCCTGAAAACCCGCGCCTTCCTGTACAGGCGGGAAACCCCGGCGCGGAATTCTCTGAAATCCTCCCCTTCAAACACCTTGCAAACGAAGCATCCCCCGGGGAGGAGCAGCGCGGCGGCGATGTCGGATGCCTTTCGCACAAGCTCCATGGATCTGGCCGCGTCTGTCTGTTTGATGCCGGTCGTCCTCGGTGCCAGGTCGCTCATGACCACATCCATGTCGCCTGTTTCCCGGTGCAGCACCTCAGGGTCGAGGGCAAGGACGTCGGCCTGGAGAAATTGAAAATTCGAACCCGAAACGGGGTCAGGTACTTTCAGATCGACTCCGACCACCTTTCCCGCCGATCCGGCCTTCTTGAGGGCATACCGGGACCATGAACCTGGATAACACCCCAAATCAAGGACGCGGAGCCCTTCCCGTAAGATCCTGAACTTTTGATCGAGTTCCTGAAGCTTGTAGACGGACCGCGCCGGCCAGTGCTCTTTTCTTGCGCGCCGGGTATAGTGGTCCTCCCATTGATTTCGCTTCATGTTGTGCTATGTATCACAGACGGCGGTACTTTGCAAAAAAATTAAGAGTTCCTTCACCGTGTGCGTGCGGGCGGAGGTCACAGGTTCTTGCTGCAGGGAGAGGGTCAAACCAGGAGGTATTTTCTCCTGATTTCTTCATCTTTCTTCAGGTCTTCAATATCTCCGTGGTAGCGAATCGCGCCGTTGTCGATGATGTATCCTCGATCGCTCATCTTCAATGCGACCTTTTGGTTCTGCTCGGCCAACAGGACCGTCAACCCCTTTTCCTTGAGCTTGACGATCCTCTCACCAAGGTCCCGGACCACCATGGGTGCGAGACCCTCCGTGGGCTCATCCAGCAGCAGGAATTGAGGATTGGTGATAAGGGCGCGGGCGATAGTCAGCATTTGCTGCTCACCCCCGCTCAGGAAGCCGGCCTTCCGGGAATCGATGTGCCGTAAGGCCGGAAAAAAATCATAGAGGCCCTCCTTGTCCCACATGCCGAGGCCGGTCGGGTCTCTCTTTGAGATCTCCAGGTTTTCACCCACCGTCAGGTCGGCAAAGACCCGTCGGTCATCGGGGACGTACCCGATGCCTTTTCGTGCCAATTGAAACGGTTTCCTGCCCGCTATGTCTTCTCCTCGGAAGCGAATGGCCCCGCTGCGGGGAGGCGTCAGGCCCATGATGCTTTTCATGGTGGTGCTCTTCCCGGCCCCGTTTCTCCCCAGAAGGGTGACGATTTCGCCCTGTCTGACGTCGAGGGAGACGTCGAAGAGGATATGGCTCAGTCCGTAAAAAGTATGGATCTTCTCTACGTGGAGCATCAGTCCGAGATCCCCAGGTATGCTTCCTGAACCTGCCGGTTATTCCTGATCTCATCCGGTTTTGCCTGGATGATGGAGTTTCCTTGATGCATCACCATGATCTTGTGGGCGATGGAAAATACCAGTTCCATGTCATGCTCGCAGAACAGAATGGTCAGTCCCAGTTCCGAACTCAGGCGTTTGATCAGTTTTATTGTGCCGGCGGTCTCTTCGGGCGACAACCCGGATGTGGGCT
>CAZEGG010000385.1:0-3185 GCA_964511755.1 uncultured Desulfobacteraceae bacterium
GACCGTATGAGAGCACCTGCTCTTCTTTGCTGCCGTCCCGGTATATGGTGACGCCTTTGCACTGGAGACGATAGGCCAGGTCATAGACCTTCTGCACATCCTCGGTGGAAGCGTCTTTCGGGAGGTTGACGGTTTTGGAAACTGCGTTGTCCGTGAATTTCTGAAATGCCGCCTGCATCCGTATGTGCCATTCGGGGGTCACGTCGTGGGCCGTGACAAAGATCTCCTTCACGTCGTCCGGGATGTCTTCCAGGTCCCGGATGGAACCCCGCTGTGCAATAGTGTCCATCAATTCCGGAGAATAAAAGCCCCGTTCTCTGGCCACGGTTTCGAAATGGGGGTTGACCTCCAGGAGTTCGTCGTTGTCCATCACGTGGCGCACGAAGCTGAGGGCGAACAGGGGCTCTATGCCGCTGGAGCACCCTGCAATGATGCTCAGGGTGCCGGTGGGCGCGATGGTCGTGGTGGTGGCGTTCCGGTACACGCAGTCTTTGCGGTCTTTGAAGATGCTCTTCTCGAAGTTTTCAAAGGTACTGCGCTGGGCTGCCAGGTATTTTGAGGCCTCGTGGGATTCCTTCTGGATGAACGCCATGACCTCTTCGGCCAGTTCCAGTGCCCGTTCGGAGTTGTACGGAACCCGGAGCTGGTACAGCATATCGGCAAAGCCCATCACCCCGAGGCCTATTTTCCTGTTTCCCTTCACCATGCACTCGATCTCCTTGAGAGGGTACTTCGACATGTCGATGGTGTCGTCCAGGAACCGCACCGAAAGCCAGACCGTTTCCCTGAGCGCCTCGTAATCGACGGCGGGCTCTTCATCGCTTTCAATGACGAATTTTGCCAGGTTGATGGAGCCGAGGTTGCATGCCTCCATGGGGAGGAGGGGTTGTTCGCCGCACGGATTGGTGCTCTCGATTTCGCCCAGTTCGGGGGTGGGATTGTCCCGGTTTATCCGGTCCAGGAAGATGATGCCCGGGTCTCCGTTTTCCCATGCCTGGCGCACCAGGGCCTGGTACACCTCCCTGGCGTTGAGTTCATCCACCTTCTTGTTTTCCCTTGGATCAATCAGGGAGTATGTTTCATCTCTTTGTACGGCCTCCATGAATTCATCCGTCACCGCCACCGAGATGTTGAAGTTGTTCAGTTCCTTGTTGCGCTTCTTGCAGAAGATGAATTCCAGGATGTCGGGATGGTTCACCTTCAGGATGGCCATGTTGGCCCCCCGCCTGGTCCCCCCCTGTTTGACCTGCTCGGTGGCGGTGTTGAAGATCCTCATAAACGATACGGGACCGGACGCGATTCCCCCGGTCGTCCCTACCCGGCTGTTCTTCGCCCGGAGGCGGGAAAAGCCGAAACCGGTTCCTCCCCCTGATTTGTGGATCAGGGCCGCGCTTTTCAGGGCGTCGAAAATCCCTTCCATACTGTCTTCCACGGGGAGGACAAAGCAGGCGGCGAGCTGTCCGAGCTGGCGTCCGGCGTTCATCAGGGTAGGGGAGTTGGGCAGGAATTTGGCTTCCGTCATGATCCGGTAGAACAGCTCCTCCACTTCCTGGACCTGGTTCGCATCCCGGTAAGCCTTCTCGGCCCGTGCGATATGATGCGCCACTCTCCTGAACATCTGTTCAGGCGTCTCTATGGTCCGTCCTTCCGCGTCTTTCTTGAGGTACCTTCGCTGGAGCACCTTATGGGCGTTCGGGGAAAGGATGAGCTCGTTCTTGATGAAAATGGACTGGTCCAGGTGGATGGGAGATGCCTTGGCGAGCCCGTAGTCCAGCAGTTTTGCCTCGATTATTTTCTCCAGGATGGGTATAGTAATCGTCTGGAGTTCCATCTTGGCAATTTCCTGTCGCACGAAGCGGCTGATATCCAGCGCCTGGTCCGTATCAATCTCATTTTCCTTTCTCAGAAGATCGGAAAAACGATGGTCGTCCCACCGGTAGGTGTTGAGATCAAACGTGCCTTCTTCCGTGATCAGGATTTTGCTGTCTTGGGCCATGAAAGTCCTCCATTTGTTATTGCCATGGTGAATTTGGATGTTTGGAAAGCCGTCCGAAAATCAGTGCTTCTTATATAATATCCTCGGGCGAAATGCACGAGGTTACAGACCTTCTGAGAGCAACAAGTGCGGGTGCACGATAGGTAGCTGAACAAGAAGGAACTCTATTGTAGGCCCCACATGTAGTATGTCAAGAAAAAACAGACCCAAGATGTAATGTTTTTTTGGCAATGCAGAGAAAGACTGACTAAAGAATTCAGAATACTGCAGGGCAGATTGTAAATGGTAACAGTGTGATTGCTATCGTGAGATGAATTCTCAGAATAGAAGAGCAAGAACCTGAGGCAGGTAGGCCCTTGATTGTCTCCACATACAGACCTTACTTCGCCCCCTTCCCGGGGTTTTTCCAGAAAGCAATGCTCTCGGATGCGCTGGTGCTCCTGGACTCCGTGCAGTTTCCCCTGGGAACCACCTGGGTGAACAGGAACCGTTTCAAGAACGACCAGGGAACCTACTGGATGACGGTCCCGGTGTGGAAAAGGGGGCTCGGCCTGCAGAGGATCAACGAGGTGAAGATTTACCGCGAACGTTCCTGGGCCAGGAAGCACCTTGCGGGGCTCAAGGCCGCCTATGCGAAAGCCCCCTTTTTTGAAGAGCACGAGCCTTTTCTGGAGAACCTTTTTTCCGGGGTGCCGGAAATGCTCCTCGATCTGAATCTGATGATCATCCGGTACATAATGGCCATTCTCGAGATACCCGCGCGTCTCGTCCTGCTCTCGGACCTCCACATCACCGAGAAGGAGCCGGACCTGTCCGCGGCAGTATGCAGGAAACTGAAAGCGACCTGTTTTCTTGCCCAGGCATCGGCCGGGAAATATCTGTCCGGAGAGCTTTTCGACCGGGAGGAGATCGAACTGCGGTTCTTCAGGCCGCGGCCCGTTGTCTACCCGCAGCTCTGGGGGCCGTTTATCGGGAATCTCTCCACGTTGGACCTGCTCTTCGACTGCGGGCCCGGGACATGCAGGGTGCTCAAAAGGGGACTGCCTGATGTGGAGGGAAAAAGTGATCTGGAGTTTGGAGTGACTAAAGTGAGCTAGAGTTAATGGAAAGCTTCGCTCTTCTATTGGATAGAACGGAAAAAATCCTCGACTCTAGTCACTCTAGGCATTCTAGGTCACTCTAGTCACTC
>CAZEGG010000386.1:0-3184 GCA_964511755.1 uncultured Desulfobacteraceae bacterium
AGGGAAGCGCCTTTGATCAGACGGATGTGGAACTCCTGAGCATGATCGCCGGTACAGTGGCTCTCTCTATAGAAAATGCCAGGTTCGCAGAAGAGATAAAAGCGGCCTATCAGGAAGTGACCAGTCTTAATAGAGCCAAGGATAAGGTGATAAATCATCTGTCCCATGAACTCAAAACTCCTCTTGCCGTGTTAAGCGCCTCGCTCGCGATCCTCACCAAAAGACTTTCACCAGTGCCGCAGGAAACCTGGGCACCTACCATCGAACGCGCCGAGCGGAATCTGGAGCGTATTCTTGAGATGCAGTATGAGGTGGAAGACATCATGCGTGAGAAGGAGTACAAGAGTCACCAGTTGCTATCCTGGCTGCTCGATGTATGCGCCGATGAACTGCAAGCCCTTGTTGCGGACCAGGCGGGTGAAGGGGAGGCGGTGGAACTGATCAGAAAAAGGGTCGACGATATTTTCGGCCCCAAAGAGGAAAAATCCGAGGAGATACGTTTGCATGAATTTGTCCCCGAGGTACTCAAAGAAATCAGGCCTCTTTTCTCTCATCGCGTATTATCGGTCGGAGAAGTGTATGACGAAGCTCCGCTGATTCGAATTCCAAGGAGTCCCTTGAGAAAAGTCGTCGAAGGTCTGGTCAAGAACGCTGTGGAAAATACCCCTGATGGGGGGAAAATAGAAATATCGGTCAGGAAAAGGGGCAGGAGTGCAGAGCTGGAGGTCATGGACTACGGTGTGGGAATCACCCCTGAGAATCAGCGGCGGATTTTTGAAGGTTTTTTCTCCACGCAGGAGACCTTGGACTATTCCTCGAAGCGACCTTACGATTTCAACGCGGGCGGGAAGGGCGCCGATCTGCTGCGGATGAAAATCTTTTCCGAACGGTACGGATTCAAAATTGAAATGGTTTCAACCCGATGCGTCTATATTCCCCTGGATAGTGATCAGTGCCCCGGAAACATACAATGGTGTGATTTTTGCAATACCCAAGATGACTGTCTCAATTCGGGGGGGACAACCTTCCGGGTTTTTTTCCCGGCCAGGACTTCCGGAGAGATCCCGGACAGCGCAAAATAGTGAGTTTGGGAAAAGAAAACACGCTCCTCTTTGAGGACGATCGTACCGGGCTGCGGCTTTAATCCTGATGTCTCGGGGTCGGGATGTCAAACAACTGGAGATGAATGACGATGAAAAAAGAAGATGTCGGCCACGCACTCAAGACCGCGGCGAGAATTCTGCCCGGGATCGGGTCCTACCAGGACAGGGAGTCAAGCCGTGAGGCAGACAAGGCCTTGAGAATGGAATTGAGCGAGAGACTCGACCAATTGCTTGGCAGGGCCGAGTGGCTGAAGACGCATCTTGCCAGAAAACGGGCAATTACGCACATTCGGCGGATAGAGGATGTCACCAGGCAGTTGGAGAAGGTATCCCGAATGCTGGAATTTGCTCCACGCGGATATGCACCGCTGTTTTCGCAAAAGCAGATAGATGAAGAAGCGCTGGATCGTATCTATGGTTATGATAAAGGCCTGACCGGGCTGGTAAAAGAAATCGAGGACGTGATCATGGCGATGACCGAAGCCGGGGAGATTCCCTCGGAGGAGGAGGTCGCCCGGGTGCGGAAGATGCTCTCGGATATGGAGAGAAGGATAGATCAACGGGAGGCATTCCTGAACACCCAGCCCGGGTAAACCGGAAATGACAAATGTCAAATCTCAAATACCAAAGAAAGCCCTGTTTGACATTTGGATTTGGGAATTTGACATTCAATGAGAATTAGCCGGAAAAGCGTCTCTGTTCTTTTTGCGTTCAAAATTATTCATAAGATACTCGGTAGGAGATTCGCATGGTATTTCTCGAAGTGATGGAGTGGTTCGATGAAACGGGTCAGGAAATGGTTCACCGAATTCCGGAGGAAGGTTCCGGGGACATAAAATTCGGGGCACAGGTGATCGTTCGCGAAAACCAGGCCGCTGTCTTCTTCCGGGACGGGAAAGGGTTGGACCTGCTCGGCCCGGGGAGACATACCCTTTCGACTTTGAATCTGCCCATCCTGACCCGGGCTTTGAGTTTGCCCTTCGGGTTCAAGAGCCCGTTTCGGGCCGAAGTCTATTTCGTCAACCTCAAGAGCTTTACCAATCTGAAATGGGGGACAAAGGAGCCCGTAGCATTCAGGGATGGGGAACTGGGGCTTGTCCGCTTGCGGGCGTTCGGGGTCTACGCCATGCGCATCCTCCAACCGCTCCTCTTCATAAATACGCTGGTGGGAACTCAGGGACACTATGATACGGAAAGCATCGGCGATTATATGCGCCAGGTCATTGTCTCGCGTTTCAATGATATGATCGGGGAACTGTTGGACACCATTTTCAATCTGCCCCAGTATTACGACGAACTGGGAATTTCGTTGAAAGCCCGGGTCCAGGAAGATTTTGGGAAATTCGGCATGCGGCTTGAGGATCTCTACATAAACTCCATTACCCCGCCTGAGGATGTGCAGAAATTGATCGATGAGAAGAGCGGCCTGATGGCCGTGGGTGACCTGGATAAATTCATGAAATTCAAGGCCGCCAAGGCCATGGGTGATGCTGCCAAACAAGGAGGGGCGGCAGGCGCCGAAGGGGCGGGGACCGGCATGGGTCTCGGGCTGGGCGCCGGTCTGGGCATGATGATGCCATCCATGCTCCAGCAGTCCATGAATGCCGCTGCAGGTGCAGAGAAGAAATCGATAACGTGCCCGAAGTGCCACGGTGTGGTGGCCGCGGATGCCCGATTCTGCCCCCTGTGCGGTCAGCAGTTGGTGTTGGTGAATCGATGCCTCCAGTGTGGAGCGGACCTGCCCGTGGAAGCCAAGTTCTGTATGGTATGCGGGGCCAAGGTGGAAAAGACCGGGGGCGTGTGTCCCCATTGCGGCAAGAAGACCCTTCCCGGAGCAACGTACTGCAACAACTGCGGCGAGAAGATATCTTGATGAATTCAGATGTTGACATGAGTAGGATGGATGGGTGCCGGAGCCCCTTCCGCATCGGGTGGTGTCTTGGAGAAAGAACTCCTGTTTTCCAGGAACGAGATTCATAAACAGGTAAAAGCGCTCGGCGAGCAGATATCGTCTGACTATGCGGGCAAAGAGCCTCTTTTTGTGGGAGTGCTCAATGGCGTCGTGTTCTTCTTTGCCGATC
>CAZEGG010000387.1:0-3158 GCA_964511755.1 uncultured Desulfobacteraceae bacterium
GGGATAGAGCCTTTTTCTTCGATTCCAAGTCTCCCGGGCTGGTTTTTTCAGTGCCCTATCAGCGTGGGATAGCTACCCCCTCCGCATTCTCGACTTCGTCGAGGTGCGGGTTCCCCCACTGATAAGTCACGAAAAGACGGCGCCTTCCCGCGAGTCACTCAGCAAAAAGGCCCTATCCCGCATGTGGTTCATCAATCCTTGAACTTCAGAGTACTCAATAACCGGATGAACCTGTTTTTCTGCGGAAATTCAAGGTTCTTTCCGGGGAAGAGCATTGAAATTTCCGGGATGCAGGTTCACGCTGGAGCCTGTCCGCTTGCGGTATTTCTTTTCCAGACTTGTCAGATTATCATAGAATACACCAGCGTGCCTCTTCATGGCTTCATAGGCGGTCTCAGGGTCGCCGGCTGCCACAGCTTCGACAATGGGGCCATGCGATCCAGGGGGATGGATGGAATATGGCGGATCGGGCTTTAGCTCCTCCAGAATCTTGGCGTTCAGTTTAATAACTGAATTGACGATGGCCTCCAGAAGACGATTACCGCACATCTCCGCCAGGACAAAATGGACTTTGGTGGCGGATGCAACGTCTTCCGCCAGGGGGGCTCCGGGCGGATGCTCGGCCTCGAAAGCATCCAGCAGGCGTTTGGTGAGTCCAGGTGTAGCATTCAAGGCCGCCAGGCGGGCCACCTCGGGTTCGATGAGGGTACGGACTTGATGCAGTTCGTAGACTGAAATCTTGTTCGCCAGGAATAGGTCATGGCAAGCGCCGGCCAATTGTTCGAATGTCAGATCCCTCACGAACGCGCCTCCGGCGGCACCCTGGCGAATCGAAACAAAACCACTATTTTCAAGCGCCCTGATAGCTTCCCTTATCGCAACGCGGCTGACCTGAAATTGCTCGGCCAGGTCTCTCTCCGAGGGTAACTTGTCGCCCGCTCTGAAATCATTGGAAAGAATGGCCTCTTTGAGTTGATTAAAGACCTCTTCAGAAAGTCTGGGTTGTTTAATTGGCTTAAAATCAGGCAATTTTCTGCCTCCTTTATTCATTGAGTGGATAATAAAATCCTCTTTTGATTTCAAGGAAAACATTCATTGACAAAATATATTATTTGTCAAATATTATACCAATGATGTTTGAAGAATTCCATTCTTTTCATAAAGGCTTGCTGCAGCTAAAGCGTACTTTGGCGTCCGAGAATTGATTCAGATATAGGCGAGAAGTGCCTGCACCGACATTTGCCCGAAGGCAGGCAGAGAGCGGATACGATCCTCCAGGCCCCGTTCGAGAGAGATTGAAATGACGGACAGATTTGTACTCAAGGAGCTGTGTCGATACAAGCTAGGGACCTTCGCGGACGTTATTTACAGAAATGCCCTTTTGCATGCCGATGAAGAGGCCTTTGTGCACGGTGCCGAGAGAATAACATTCGCTCAGTTCAATGCACGCGTGAACAGCCTGATCCACGGACTTTGGTCGCTGGATGTCGAAAGGGGAGACGGCATAGGCATTCTGTCATGGAATTGCCTTGCGCACATGGACGTGTATGCGGCCGCAATGAAAGGAGGATTCATCGCTTCCGCGTTCAACCCCCGGCTACATGAAGAAGAACTGGAATATCTCATCGGATATTCCGAGGTAAATACGCTTTTCGTCGGTCCTGAACTTATGGAAACCGCCAAATTCCTGCGGTCTCGTCTCCCCAATGTGAAACACTATATTTCCATCGAGGGGGCTGCTCCTGGTATGGTTCCTCATGGCGAATTACTCTCGACGCACCCATCCGACGAGCCCGATTCAACAGTACTCAGAGACGACCCTTTTCTTATATTTTATACAAGCGGCACTACCGGTGTTGCCCGGGGCGCCGTCTACACGCACCGTCGCAAGCTGGATAACACTCGAATAAAGGCCTTGGAAATGGGTGTAAAGGCACACGACAGGCATGTCGTTGTGTTGCCTCTTTTTCATATCGGCGGGGACAGCCATGTGTGGCCCTTCTTCTACGTTGGGGGGTGCAACGTCATCCTGCCCCAAAGGTCTTTCGATCCTGATGTCGTCCTTCGGACAGTTCAACAGGAGAAGGCGACTGACATGCAAATAATTCCAACACAGCTTCATGCCATCCTGTCGCACCGAAACGTCAGAAAGTACGACCTGAGCAGTTTGAAGAGACTCTATTATGCCGCGTCTCCTATGCCGCTGGAGTTATTAAGAAACGGGCTGGAGGTATTCGGTCCGATTTTTTCGCAAGGCTACGGGCAGACCGAATCAGGTCCACAAATTGCGTCGCTCCCCAGGAAGGCCCATCAGATATTAGACAGGACATCGGAAGAGCAGAAGGTATTGAGTTCATGCGGGCAGCCGAGTATTGGCGTGCATGTCAGGATAGTAGATGAAAAGAACAATGATGTTGGAATAGGGGTGGTAGGTGAGATAATTGCTCAGAGTGATTCCCTCATGGTTGAATACTGGCGAAAACCGGAAGAAACCCGCGAAGTTCTCGTTGATGGATGGCTCCACACAGGTGATCTCGGATACTATGACGGGAAAGGATTCATGTATATCGTGGATAGAAAGAAGGACATGATCGTCACAGGAGGCGAAAATGTCTACTCTCGAGAAGTCGAAGAGATCCTGTATATGCATCCTGCCGTCGCCGAAGTGGCCGTTATCGGCATCCCTGATCCGAAATGGGTGGAGCGTGTTCATGCCGTGATCGCTTTGAAGCCGGATGTCGCTGCGGTTGACCACGAGATTATTGCCTTCTGTAAAAAACATCTGGCTTCTTACAAGGCGCCCAAGTCCGTTGAATTTGTTGATTCTCTCCCCAAAAACCCCCAGGGTAAAGTTTTGAAAAGAGATCTCAGAAAGAGGTTCCGAAAAGCGTGATTTCGGCTTGACACGCAAGAGCGAGACACATAGAATTTAACCTTAGCAAAGATAACTTGTTCTAATTTTACCATTAAGGCTCAGTTGCCGTGTCGTATGGGGAATACCTTTGCTTTAACGGCTGAATAGAGGAATTGGCCGCTTGTCTTGGGTCGTATCCGTTAACCCTCGGCCGTTTAACAGTCCGTCCGGCCTCCATCGGTCCGGTCGGGGTAAACATGATGATGGATAAACTGCCTTACCAGATATTGACCAATGTGCTGGA
>CAZEGG010000388.1:0-3156 GCA_964511755.1 uncultured Desulfobacteraceae bacterium
AGCGTACCGCATCCAAGCGGGCAGCAAGACGATGCCCATTCCCACAAGGATCGTCATCATAATGAGTGCTTTTTTCATACATAATCCCTCCCTCAGAATGAATTTCTATCAAATCACAACAGGTTCCGATCACGGTCCCTATCAGGGGACACCCGTACGGAAGGGCACCTCGTCACGGATCATCATCACTCTTGCACCCTCGCGTGCGAGTCTTTAGGACACCATAACGGCATACTGGAGGGTCCGCTGAATTTTCATCGGAAAAGGCTTTTGGCTTCCGTGTATTCATCGCCTTGGACATACCGCATCCACAAAGTGAGCCCCACATTGCTCCTATTTGGACTCCAACATCCGAATAAGATGTCCCTGGGGGATGGGCGACCATTCTACGACCACCTGTTGTCCCACATGAAAATCCGACAACTGGCCTGGCATCCCCTTATTCTTGAGGACTGCGTTGGAGGCCAGGGGGCCGCCGACACGAAAGGTCTGCCCGTTGGCAAACGGAACATCTATAACTACGGTATGATAACTGCTATCTTTCACCGCAATTTTGCCGGTCATCCTGTAAAGGCTGTATATCTTGGTTTCTCCCGCAGCAGGGGCCGTCATCGCAAGGGCCACAAAGAATAGGGCCCCCACCGTTAAACTCCTCCTCAAAAACTTTTTCCCTTTCATTTTCTGCCTCCTTTCACGGAAGAAAACTGCCTCTTTAGGACCACAGGGTAATTGTGGTCATGGTTCAGAAAATCCAAGGTCGGGACAATACCAAAACCTTTGTTTTGATCGGCATAATCTGTTGATATACCTTGTCCGCTTGAATATCTTGAACGAGATGTCAAACAGCGAGCACGCGGCATGCACGCTTCGTCGGAGCGGTATTACAGCCTGTGCCTCTGTCTGTATTGAGAACCACACCGCTAATCTTCGGGGCTGAGACCGAAACGAATTTCTCAGTGGATTTGTCTCCAAAATGTTGCCCTAAGGACATCGTAGAACAGGGCAAGTATATAGAAAAACCGTATTTTCTCTGCCTCCTGGAATTGCTTTTTTGCAAATTACCTGAAAACAAGAATGAATGACATACACTCAAGAATGTATATCATTCGATGAACAATGGTATTTCGGCTTTACTGTCCTGGTAGGGTTTTCGAAAAATGAAATCAGTAGAAATTATTTGATAATGAAACAGTTTTTGTTGTTATCGATTTGAAATTACTTCAGGGCGGAATCATACTACCGTCCTTGCTTGATTTGATAATAGGCGAATTGCACCGGTGGTGATGGCAAATCGGACTATTTTACAAGAGGATCAAACAACTCCCGAGAATGAAAGGCCTCAACGAAACGTGGAAGTGTGCTGCAAAAACTCAAATCTTGATCGCTCCTTCAGTACGTGCTCATGGCGATCGTTCGAAAGGGAGTTCAGTTTAAATCGATGAGAACGTGCGGCACGTTAGACAGAGGCAACCCTGGAAGAACCATCGCTCTTCGTGGATTCTTGCGCAAAAAAACAAGGCTCGATCTCAAAATCGCATACGAGTGGGGTGTGGTCGGACAACTTTATCTGGGGGATCTGAAATCCGGTGATTTGTATCTCCGGGCTGTGGAAGATATAGTCCAGTTGCCTGCGGGGCGCACGACTGGGATGAGAGGGTTGGTCGTTGCTGTTGGCATTTTTCAGACCTGTGGCGGCCAGGAATAATTGCAGTTCCCGCGTTCCCCGCAAAGCATTAAAATCGCCGGCCACAATGATCGGTTTCCTGGCCTCTTTTACCATGTTGTGAAGATCCTGCAACTGGTACTGACGGTGCCGGAATTTGATGGATAAATGCACCAGAAAGATGCAGCACTCTGCCAGCTCCAGCTCGATTACGAGACGCTTGACGCCTTCCCTGAAATAGTGAAATCGCTGGGCCAGAATTTCCCGGTTCGTCAGGATAGCGTTTCCCTGCTTGTTCAACAGCGGCATTTTCCGGACTACCGAAGAGGCCGAATATTTGGACTTATAGATGTGATGGTGCTGCAGTTCCCAGGCGATAGCCTGCGCCTGATTGTTCTTATCCGATCGGAAGGAACCGCTATCCACCTCGATTAATCCTATGATATCCGGGTTTACCGATTTTATGAAAGCAACAATCTTTTCCAGGTTCCCGTTCGTATGTTTGAAATACCCGCTGTAGGGCACCGGAAGGTGGAATCGCTTTCCTATCCCCGCTGCATACCGTATGTTATATAAAAGGAATCGCATAGTGTTTTGATGTACTGTTTCAGATTCGTAAGAACTTGTCACTAAGATAATAAGACTTTTCGCGTGAAAGTAAAGTGCAAGTTAACCTGGTACCGGATGCGACGGGTTTGGATGTCGGACGACTTTCCCGGTCTTTTGGGAGCATTCCATGGGACATCCGGTTCCCCCAGCGTATCGGTCTTTGAGGACTGCGAAACGTCTTTTTGACGGCAATCAGGGTTCTTCCACACCCCCCCACGCACGCATATGAAATTTTACAGTGGATTTGGGGCACGTCTTCATTCTTGACACGCACGAGGAGGTTTTTCTATACTGCGTTCGAGTCGCGAGTTGGTGCTTTCCATTTGCCCCAGTGTTCGAGACATTTTTTGTGCTGACACACTTATTTGAACTTGAGGGAGGAGAATCCATGAACGCAGAAGAAAACGCCCAGCAAGGAACAACCCCCCCGCAGCCACCTGTGGGGAACAGCCCCAACGCCACTCAAACAAAGGCCGATCCCGTCAAGCGGATCATAGCCACCGTCATCGACGGTGTTGCGGCCGCGATCGTGGGGCTTATTCCGTTCATCGGGGGAATTATCGGGGCCTTTTACATGCTCTTGCGGGACGCCCTGCCCATTGAAGCCCTGGGGTACAAGAGCATCGGCAAGAAATTGCTGAATTTGTCCGTGGTAAGAACCGAGGGACCCTCATCCAAGGTCGACTATGCCACCTCAGCCAAGAGAAACTGGATGTTCGCCCTCGGCCCGGTCATGATGTTTCTCCTTTTCATTCCGGTCATCGGATGGGTACTCGATATCCTGATCGGGATCGGTTGTCTTGTCCTCGTCATCATCGAGTTCGTCAAGATTTTCTCTGATAAGCAAGGGCTCAGGCTGGGGGACAAAATGGCGGGAACAATGG
>CAZEGG010000389.1:0-3151 GCA_964511755.1 uncultured Desulfobacteraceae bacterium
CAATTTCGACCTGATTTCAGAAGGCCGTCGTGTGGCGATGGACTTGGTGGCAGAGTGTGACGAGACTGTTCAAATGGCGGTTCGCGACCGTACGGAAGCCGTTTTTGTTGCCAAGGTTGACTGTTCCAGACTGGTGCGGCTCGTATCGACGGTCGGTTCAAGGTTGCCGGCACACTGCACCGGCGTTGGCAAGATGCTTCTCTCCGCTCTTCCGAACGAGGAAATCGTCGATCTCTATCGGGGCCAGCGTCAATTGACGAAAATGACCGCCAACAGCATTACTTCCGTTTCCGAACTGTTGAAAGAACTGGAGATGATTCGCCGACGTGGCCTAGCATACGACGACTGCGAATCGAACATCGATGTCCGTTGCGTTGCCGCCCCGGTCTATGACGGCAGGAGTCAGATGGTTGCGGCAATGAGTTTCTCCGTTCTGATTACGCGTATGAGCCTGAGCAGACAAGATGAACTGGCGGGCATCATCCGAAAGGGAGCGGAAGAACTCTCAAGGCGTCTCGGTCATAGGTTGTGAACCGCCCGGTTCCGGGCCCTGCTCAGAGGAGCCCCCGAAACGAAGGGGAAGTTCTTCTTGACCCAGGACATTACGGCCTTTCCACGACTCCCGGTGCACCCATACCGCCCCGGCGCACAGCGTCATCAGGTAATTCCGCAGGGTTCCGGGAGCAGGAGGTCCTGAGAAGATCATGGATGTCCCGGAATTGGTGTGCATCACTGTTCAATCAAGCACGTACCGTGGATAGGTACGTTTTGCCTTTTCTGCTGCTCCTAAGCCAAGATCCACCGTCAGAAACGGCTGTGCCTGCGAGGTCACACCCAACACTTCTCCCTCTTCAGGCTCGATGATCCAACCGCAACCGCCCCATTTCATTCCTTCTCCACTAAGCCCGCCGAAATTTGATGACAAACAGAACGCACCCGATACTACTGCCGCCGTTCTGCCCCCGGCGATCCACTTTTCAACCGACCTCTCGGGCGTCGCACGTGGGCACATCAACAGATGAATTCCCTGTTTGGCATACTCACGGGCATGGAAGTTGAACCACAGATCAGTACAGATGAGAAATCCGATTCGGGCCTTGTTCCTTTGATCGACTGAAAACCCGCATTCCCCCCGTTCATACCATGAGGCTTCCCAGAAGCCTTCTTCATCAGGCAGATAACGCTTTGTATGTATTGCGGTATAACCGGTCTCCGCATCCCAGATGAACCCCTCATTGAGCCGTTTGCCTTGCCGAATTGCCGGACGAGAGCCAACCACCATTGCAGGAGAAAGCTCATTGAAACGATGCATCCATTGGTCGTGGACCTCAACTGATGCTTGCCAGGCGACAGGATCAACCTGCCTTGTCCCGGCTAACCAAGGATAGAAAGCCATTTCAGGAAGCAGCACCAGCTCACTGCTTTCAGATTGAACATGAGCAACCAGAGACTGCCAATCCTGCTTCAGAGCGTCCAAATCGTTCCTAAGCTCACATACAGTAACTTTCACGCCTTTATCTCTCCACTTCCTTTGGCCCAGGATTCACTTTAGCGAATTACAGATTCATCTCTCCTATTGCAGTGGAATATCCAGTTCTTTGCTGATCAGCAGAGACAGTTTTAGAAACGAATCTCTCGTGGCACTGAGCCAGTCTGATAAAACCATTTCTTTCTGTGTCGAAGGCTCATGAATCATAATCGTATCATCCGATGGTATCATCCCGAGAAGCCTGGATAACTCTGCAACCCGCCCGCTGATTTTTGTTTTCCGGCCTTCAGATTTTCCTTGGGGCTGGTTCATTTCACATGTCCCTCCTTTTTGATAAATCGCTCGGCGGCCTTTTTCATTCCGTCGGCATCACGGATTTCTGCTTCGCTGCCATGCTGGTGTTGAGCCCGGTGGAATAGCGGTCAGGTGCAGAAGATAATCAGCCCTTCTGCTCGAAATAGTCTGAGAGCAATGCTTGCCATTCATCGATGAATTTTTCGTAATCTCTTTCACTGAACCCCAGGACGAAAGCCTCTCCCGCTGCGGACAGAGCGATATATTTGTAAGTCACTTGAATTTTCGTCTTTGAGGCTTCCAGTGCTGAACACTTCACTGTGACAATCCCGACCTTGTGCTCAGGTTCTATCTTGTAAAACTGCACCAAGTGAGATCCAGGGTCATATGCCTTTACGACCCAGACTGCATCAGTTGCTCCGTGGTCGTGGTTCTTTGTTAAGAAAACATAGTCCTCGGAAAGCTCGGTTGTTCCCATAACGTCTCTATAGTCCCAGCCGGGTACCCAAAGCTTCTCACCTTCGGGGCTGAACAGAGGAAACACCTTACATATGGGCACGTCCAGTTCAAATGCTCTCGAGTGAATCACTGATTTCATAACACCTCCGTCGTTCCAAGGTTAACGAAGATGTGCGGGGCCGGGTCCTCTCGACCGGCATGCTGGGCCTTCTCCATATTATGACACGGTAATTATGCGTTCGACTATGCCCCGGACATTGTTCTTTATCACCTGCCGCGCGGAACAGGTTGATGTGCCGGCGAATTTGATTGCCCTCTGAATATCGGCGTCCTCAGTATGCTCGGAAATCAAAGGAATTTCGAGAAATATCTTTTCGAACTTGGTCAGGGGTTAGACTGCCTTATGCCTTTTGCATTCACTTCCAAGCCGGACATTATTACCCATCTTTTGCCACGCTGGGCAATATGGTGCGGCATGGCCTCCGCCACCACTCCTGCAATCCTTGCAATGGAATAACCATAGGGCTGATCTTGGATTCAAGTCAAGAAGTCAATATACGCCCTCGGAATCGCCGGAAATGAGGGAACGGCAAAATGGACTTTCACTGTTTTTCGTCTCTCCCGGGTTGACCCTTGACATGAGTGGCCCAACGCTCTAAGGTATTTGTGCTTTCAATTGCAGGAGTCTCCCCGTAAACCTCGAAACAAGGGGTTGAACCGAGAAGGAGATTGAGTGAGTACCAGAGGCCTGACTTCTCCGAGAAGAGAACCGGATCTCTGTTACAAATATCTGGCAGGCTGTTATCTATAGCTCACAGAAGACGCACGGCGTCGCAATTCACTTAATCATTGCTGTTCAAGCCGGGAGGGCTTTTGGATGAAAGAAAATCCGGGACGGCTGCCTATCTT
>CAZEGG010000390.1:0-3150 GCA_964511755.1 uncultured Desulfobacteraceae bacterium
ATTCACTTGGTCGTGGTCATATTAGTCGGGGTTCTGTTAACAGCGATCAACTTATACTGCGTATTCCGGTTGATTCCGGCCGGCAATTACGCTCCATTCCGGCCACTCATTACGCTGGATCTCGGCCATCTGTTACGCTCGATTCCGGCCGCCTATTACGGAGCATCTCGGCACCCTCCTTTGTTAGGGTGAAGCGACGCTGGATATAATCCACTTGAGGCTGTATGACCTTCTTTCAAATTTCTTGAAAGGAGCGTCACAATGGCCGGAAGGAGAATATCCATGCGCAAGATCAGAGAAGTATTACGTCTAAATTCCGAAAAGGGTCTGAGCCCTCGACAGATCTCTAAGAGCTGTTCCATCGCCCGCAGCACCGCTCAGGATTACATCAAGAGAGCCCGGGAGGCCGGCATCACCTGGCCCCAAGCCAAAGACCTTGATGATACCACCCTCGAACGGTCCCTCTATCCCCCGAAGGAAGCCATAAAGTCGACCGGCAAATCCATGCCGCCAATGGACTATCTCTACCGGGAAATGCGCCGCAAAGGGGTAACTTTGCAGCTTCTATGGTACGAGTACAAACAGCAAAACCCCGAGGGCTATCAATACAGCTATTTTTCTGAGCAATATCGCAAATACCTTAAAAAGCTCGATCCCGTTTTCAGAAACCACTACCGGGCCGGGGAGAAAATGCTGGTGGACTTTGCCGGTCAGACTGTGGACATCATCAGCATCGATACAGGGGTAATATTGCCGGCTTACCTTTTCGTGGCAGTTCTGGGTGCAAGCAACTACACCTACGCCGAAGCTTTCCCGGCACAGGATCTGCCCAGTTGGATCAGCGCCCATGTCCATGCATTCCACTTTTTCAACGGAGTGGCTGAAATCCTGGTGCCCGATAATCTTAAATCAGGCGTCACGAAGCCCAACTTCTATGAGCCCGACATCAACCCCACTTATCTCGACATGGCCCGGTATTACGACACGGTTGTTATCCCCGCTCGTCCCCGCTCACCCAGAGACAAAGCAAAGGTGGAAACCGGTGTACAGGTAGCCGAACGATGGATACTGGCCGCTTTGAGAAACCACCGCTTCTTTTCCGTTTCTGATCTTAATCAAGCTATCAAAAACAAGCTCGTCGAACTCAACGACCGACCCATGCAGAAAATCGGAAAAAGTCGGCGTGAGCTCTTCGAGACCATTGATCGACCTGCCCTCAAGTCGCTGCCTGCTGCCCCCTACGACTTCGCCGAATGGAAGAAGGCTCGCGTCAACATCGACTATCACGTTCAGGTCGATTGCCATTTCTACAGCGTTCCCTATCAGCTCGTTCGGGAGCAGGTCGAGGTGCGACTCAGCGCTAAAGCCCTCGAGATCTTCTTTAAAAACCGGCGCGTGGCCTCCCATTTGCGCAGTTTCAAGCGAGGAGGCTTTACAACTCTCAAAGAGCACATGCCTAAAAGCCACCAGAAATACCTGGAGTGGACCCCCTCGCGGATCATAAAATGGGCCGCTCAAAACGGCCTCAACACCAAGCAATTGGTCTGTGCAATCCTGGACTCCCGACGTCATCCCGAACAGGGGTTCAGGTCCTGCCTGGGCATCATGCGTTTAGGAAAACACTACGGCGCAAAGAGGCTGGAAGCCGCCTCGAAAAGAGCCCTTGCAATCAAGGCCCTCTCTTATAGAAGGGTTGAATCCATCCTTAAAAGCGGCCTTGACCAGCAGGAGTTGTTTTCCGAAGAACCCGAGCCCGATGCTCCTCCTTCCCACGACAACGTCCGCGGCACCGGCTATTATTATTGAGAAAGGAGGACGCCATCATGTTGATTGAACAGACCATATCCAAGCTCCATGAGATGAAGCTTCACGGCATGGCCCACGCTCTCCGGGAACAGCTCCAGCAGCCGGAGATCTCCGAACTTCCCTTCGAGGAACGCTTTTCGCTGCTTGTGGACAGGGAGTGGACCCACCGCGAGAACACCCGAATGACTCGACTCCTAAAGAACGCGAAGCTCAGACTTTCCGCTTCTGTCGAGGATATCGATTTTACGGCCCCCAGGGGCCTTGACCGTTCCGTCATCCTCAGGCTTGCCCAATGCGAATGGATCCGCCGTGCCCACAATGTCCTCATCACAGGTCCCACGGGGGTAGGAAAAACCTATCTGGCCTGCGCTCTGGCACAGAGTGCATGCAGGTCCGGCTTTCGATCTCTTTATCTCCGGCTCCCCTCCCTTTTTCAGCAACTCGCCTTGGCGCGGGCTGATGGCTCATATCCACGACTCCTCAAGAGGATTGGGAAAGCCAAGGTCCTCGTCCTTGACGATTGGGGCATCGCCCCTATGACCGCTGCTGAACGCCGGGATCTCTTCGAGGTCATCGAAGAGCGTCACGGCATCTCTTCAACCATAGTGGCAACCCAACTCCCCGTGAATCTTTGGCATGAAAACATAAGGGATCCTACAATTGCTGACGCGATCCTTGACCGAATCGTCCACAGCGCACACCGGATTGAGCTCAAAGGAGAATCTATGAGAAAACGAAAGAAAGCATTGACTGACGAAATCAGTTCTGGCACATAAACCCTATCCGGCGTCGCTCCGCTCCGACTCCCCCGGGAAGGGTGCCGAGATCATCCGTAACGACCGGCCGCAATCCAGCGGAACAAGCGGCCGGAATCCTCCGGAATCACCGGCCGGGATTCTCCGGAATAGGTGGCCGATCCCACCGGAATACGCATTCTAATCATTTTACCAGTGTTTTTATGAACATAAACGGCATCGTTCCACCCAGAGCAAAGAAGATGAACATGGAAAGGCCTACAATTATGGTGATCAAAGTGAAAGACAAAAGAAATTCTGAACGGTGTTCAGGTTCTTTGTTTCTTGCCTTTTTCCAGATTACAAAAGATAGAAAAAGCCAGGCCAAAGGAAGCAGTCCTGCCCACAATTGAGTGGATAAAGCCAGTTCCGTAGGCACAGGCAGTGCCATGGGCGCTTTAGTCGGAGGATATTGCACAAACCTGTTATAAGCTATTGATACGGATAGCAGGCTCACAAGCCAAAATAACACCATCATTAGAGCATTGGCCATGATAGTAATACGCCACATTAGTTCGCGCCTTTTTGCTTTTTGCGGTAGCGTCTATCA
>CAZEGG010000391.1:0-3137 GCA_964511755.1 uncultured Desulfobacteraceae bacterium
CCGACCGCCTCAGAAGACGCAAGGGGTTCCTCATCCTGGCCATGGCCGGAAGCATTCCGGGGTTGGCAGGCATTGCCTTCGCCCACAGTTTTACCGTTCTTGCCCTTTCAGCAGCCGTATTCGGGATCTTTTTCATGAGTGCGGGCCCCATCGGCTACCAGTACAGTGCTGAGATAAGTTACCCGGTCCCCGAGGCCACCTCCCAGGGACTTATCGTCCTTGCAGGCCAGGTATCCGGAATCGCGTTCATATTCGGGATGGACGCGCTCAGGAACACGAAAACCGGAGCCATGACCTCCTTCATGATCATTTTCATCATACTTTCATTCCTGAACCTTTTTATTTCCACCAGGGTGAAAGAATCCGAAATGATACAACAGTGAATCAGGAGAAGGAGGCAGAAATCCTATGAAAGAGCGCGGCGACAAATACATCCTCGCGATAGACCTGGGCACTTCGGGGCCCAAGTCGGCCCTCGTCACGACGTCGGGCGAGGTAGTGGATTATGCATTCGAGGAAAATGAGGTCATTCTCCTTCCCGGCGGGGGCGCGGAGCAGCGCCCGGACGAATGGTGGCAGACGATTATGCGGACCGCCCGCCGGGTCCTCGAAAAAGGCCTGGTTCCGAACGAAAATATTGTGGCAGTCTGCTGCTCCACCCAGTGGTCCGGCACGGTTCCCGTAGACCGGGACGGAGCACCGGTTGCCAACGCGATCATCTGGCTGGACTCCCGGGGAAGCAGATACGTCAAAAAAATCGCGGGGGGACCCGTCAATGTCCAGGGGTATGCCCCGTTCAAACTCATGAAATGGCTGCGCCTGACCGGCGGCATACCGAGCCATTCGGGCAAGGACCCTATCGCGCATATCCTCCTGCTCAAGAATGAACGTCCCGAAATCTACGCCCAAACCCACAAGTTCCTGGAACCGAAAGACTACATCAATCTGAAACTCACCGGGAAATTCGCCGCCTCTTTCGACTCCATCGCGATCCACTGGGTTACGGACAACCGGAACCTCACCCGAGTGGACTACAGTGAGCCGCTGCTCAGGATGACCGGTGTGGAGCGGGAGAAATTCCCGGACCTCAGGCGTGCCGTTGACATTCTCGGTCCCATCAGGAAGGAAGTTGCCGATGAACTCGGGCTGCGGGAGGATGTCCAGGTGGTCATGGGGACCCCGGACGTGCAGGCCGCGGCTCTCGGCTCAGGGGCGGTACGGGATTTTGAGGGGCATCTCTACATCGGCACATCTTCCTGGCTCACGTGCCACGTGCCGTACAAGAAGACAGACATTTTTCACAACATGGCCACCCTGCCGTCGGCCATCCCGGAAAGGTATTTTATTGCCAACGAACAGGAAACAGCAGGCGGCTGCCTCAACTTCCTCCGGGACAACATCCTCTATCATAAGGATCAGCTGCTGCAGGAGGAGAAACAGCCCGACGTGTACAAGATTTTCGACCGGATCGCCGAAGGCGTGCCTCCCGGCAGCGACAAGGTCATCTTCACGCCCTGGCTTTACGGAGAGCGCACGCCCGTGGAAGACCACGCCGTACGGTCGGTTATCTTCAACCAGTCCCTCAATACCACTCGTGAACACCTGATCCGCGCGGTCCTTGAGGGAGTCGCATTCAACGGGAGATGGCTGCTCGGCTACGTGGAGAAATTTATCCGCCGGCCGCTGGAGCCCATCAACATGATCGGCGGCGGGGCCAATTCCCGCATCTGGTGCCAGATCCACGCCGATGTGTTCAATCGCACCATCAGGCAGGTCAAGGACCCGATCCTGGCCAACCTGCGCGGTGCGGCATTCCTGGCGGCGGTTTCCCTCGGGTACTGCCGCTTCGAGGATATTCCGGACCGGATTCAGATCGCGAACACCTACACCCCGAACCCGGACAACCGCGCGATCTACGATGAGCTTTTCGCGGAATTCAAGAATATCTACAAATGCAACCGGCGCATCTATGCCCGGCTGAACAGATCTTCTTAGGTAGTGGAGAATTGCCATGGACATTAAAAAGCTTTCCGACGGTTTCATCGGGCGGATGAATCCCCGCCTGGCTTCCGGGATTTTCAAGTTCCTGAGAAAAGTCCCCGTCGTCCGCAAGAAACTTGAAAAGGAATTCGAGGGCATCGTGAAGGATATCGAAAGCCAGGTGAAACCCTACCGGGGAAAATTTCCCGCGTACACAGGGATTCCCGAGAAAGGCATCCAACGGGAAGACATCCTGCAGGAGATGACCACCCTCAAGGATCTGGAGGAATCGCGCTGGAAAGACGGCTTCGCCTCAGGCGCGGTGTACCACGGCGACGAAGAACACATCCGGTTCCTGAACCAGGTCTACGCCCTCAATTCCCAGACCAATCCTCTCCACTCCGATATCTGGCCAAGCATCTCCAAGTACGAAGGCGAGATAGTCTCCATGACCGCGGGGATGCTCGGGGCCGGGAAAAAGGAAGCGACCGGGAATCCGGAAGAACAGGTTTGCGGCGTCGTCTCATCCGGAGGCACCGAGAGCATCCTCCTGGCCATGAAGACCTACCGGGATTGGGCGAGGGACAAGAAAGGGATTACCAGCCCGGAAATGATCGTCCCCGTCACCGCCCACGCGGCCTTTGACAAGGCGTCCCAGTATTTCAATATAAACATCAAACATATTCCGGTGGACGAGAATTACCGGGCGGACGTGTCCGCCGCCAGGATGGCCATAACCCGCAATACGGTCGTCATGGTTGGTTCCGCACCCTGTTTTCCCCACGGCATGGTGGACCCCATCGACGAGCTTTCCGAGGCGGCACGGCAGCACGGCATCGGCTTTCACACGGATGGGTGCCTCGGCGGATTCGTCCTGCCCTGGGCGGAACTCCTGGGATACCCCGTCCCCCCGTTTGACTTCAGGCTCCCGGGCGTGACCTCCATTTCAGCGGACACCCACAAGTACGGCTATGCCGCGAAGGGGACCTCCGTCATCCTCTATCGCGGACTGGAGCTTCGCCGGTACCAGTACTTCAAGGCAACGGATTGGCCCGGAGGACTCTATTTTTCGCCCACGTTTGCCGGCAGCAGGCCCGGGGCGTTGAGCGCCGCCTGCTGGGCCGCCATGATTTCCATGGGCCGGGAAGGATACATGG
>CAZEGG010000392.1:0-3136 GCA_964511755.1 uncultured Desulfobacteraceae bacterium
TAAAGACGAAGTCGGATCAGATTCTTCGATTCCTGTCGGAAAAGAGCGCGGAAATAGATGCCATGATCTGCGAACGCCCCGGCTATATCGGTTCGCGGGTCAGAAAGGATGAAGAGGGGTAAGGGTTTTTTCACCGAACAAGCTGAACTTCAGCCAGTCACATGCGAAGAGGAGCAGGGCCTCGTCGCTCGCTGCCACTTCCTTTCTCTTCTCGGATGATAAATCAAACAGGGAAAAAAATCTGCTTTCGAAGACGAATTTGCGGAATCGATCAATGTCATAGGAGGCCATGAAAAACATTTTGTGCTTCTTCGCCAGGTGATTTTCAGGTCCCAAGCTCTTGGGCGAGTTCAAGATTTCCATCCACCGGTCATTTGCTTCTCTGTACGTGGGGAATCCCTCGTGTGAAACCCATTCCTCAAGTGTCCATACTCTCTCTTCCTTGAAACCCTCGCAGTGGTCCTCGCGGACCACAAAATACTGCTCCCTGGCGGCATCAGCCTGCTTTCCTCGGACGAGCGTGGATGCACGTCCGAGCGGATAGAGCCGGCAGGACCCGGGACGGTCTTCATAAATGGAGCAGCCCTGCTGGGTGACAAACGGGCATCGCTGTTCTTCGTCATCCTGCATGTTGAGTTTGATCATGGGAAAGCGGGGGTGCTCATGGAGAAGGGTATCCGTGTATTGCTCCAGGAATTCACCGGAAGAGATTCCGAGCCGTTTCTTCATGCGGATGATGTCATAGGGCGTCAGGATCAGCCGGAGTTTTGCGCAGCAGCTTGTAAAACAGGACACCTCCCTGTGGCAGTTGAAATGGAAGACTTCTCCCGTCAGCGCTGTGAAAATGCCGCTTGTCTTTTCAGTATCCATAAATTGCATATATTCCGTATCGAAAACTCACTCTTGCGCCCTGAACTTGGGGAGGGAGCCATTTCTTCCGTTCCGAGTCTCCCGGGCTGGTCTTTTCAGTGACTTATCAGCGTGGGATAGCTACCCCCTCCGCATTCTCGACTTCGTCGAGCTGCGGGTTCCCCCACAGATAAGTCACGAAAAGACGGCGCCCTCCCGCCAGTCACTTCAGAAAAGGCACCCTCCCCAAGTTCAATTCTCGCCTGATCCTCCCTCTGGTAGGCCAGTCGCTGTCGTCTGAATTGAATAATTTCTGGTCACCGCAAAGTTCGCAAAGAAAAGAGGTTCTCTTTGCGGTCTTGGCGTCTTGAGCGAAGCCCCGCGAACGGGACAGGCGCGCGGTGAAATCACGCTTCCTGCTTCTGTTTGACTGCGAAGGTCTTTTGCCCCAAAATGCCGAACTTGACCCAGTCAAAGGCAAATTTCAGGAGTTCGATATCGCTCCTCTTGATCTTTTCGACGGTTGCCGGATCCACCTCGAATTTATCCAAAAAGGTACTTTTGAAAACAAATTCCCTGAATTTATCCAGGTTGTAGAGCGCCATGAAAGTCATCCGGTGTATTTTGGGGTTGTCAATATCCAGATCCGCTGCCTGGAGGGGGGTAGTAACCTGTGAAAAGAGGTCATTCATCTGCTGATAGATGGCTACGCCCTGATCAACGAGCCATTCGGAAATGGGCCATTTTTCACGGGCCGACAACCCCAGGCACCGACTTTTATCGGCGATTACTCGAAAAGTCCCGTCATCGTTCAAGTCCAGAGGATACATTCGGCACGGCCAGGGGCGGTCTTCATAAATGGAGCAGCCCTCCCCGGTTACAAACACGCATCTCTTGTCCTGTTCCCGCATCTTGAGAACAACCAAGGGGATGAGTTTGTTGCCTTTCTGAAAAATAAAGGTGTAGTCGTCCAGAAATTTCTCCGCAGAAATATCCAGGCTGTTCTTCATCCTCAGCACATCATAAGGAGTCAACACTATCGTGACGTCATGGCAGCACTGGGTAAAACAGGCCGAATCCGGTGCGCAGTTGAATTGAAAAACATGGTCCGCATCCATTCTCTCCATTTTTTCCATCGTATTTGTCTTATCATCCATGTCGTATATTTTCCCTTCGGACTAAATCCATAAATCCCTTGACTACTGGGCGCTCTTCTATTTTATATAAGAGTTTAATTTTAACAACGGCAAGAGTTCAGGTCAACGAAATTAACCGGAGGAGGATTATCGATTTATGGAAGAAAGAACGCTGGCAATCATAAAACCTGATGGTGTTTCAAGAAATCTGGTGGGCGCCGTTCTCAATCGCCTTGAGGATGAAGGGCTCAAGATCGTCGCGATGAAAATGATCAGGATGACGAAAGATCAGGCGAAAGGATTCTACAGGGTCCACGAAGGAAAACCCTTTTTCGAGAGCGTAACGGATTTCATGTCATCGGGTCCGTGCGTCGTGCTTGTACTGCAGGGAGACGCGGCTATACAGAGGTACAGGACCTTGATGGGAGCGACCGACTACAAGAAGGCGGAGGAAGGAACCATACGGCGTGAATTTGCCACTGATATTGAAAAAAACGTCGTGCACGGATCCGATTCCGAAGAAACAGCACGCTTTGAAATAGGCTATTTTTTCAACGCACTGGAAATAATGACGCCATAAAAATGAAAAGGCCTCCGGCCAGGTGAATGACGAGGTCCAGAGGCCTTTCAGCGGTGTGTCGGTCTATCTATTTGCTTTCGTCCTTCTTTTCTTCTTCCGTCTCGGGTTCCTCTTTTTTCAGCTCTTTGATTTCTTTCTTCAGGGAATCGACTTCCTGTTTGAGATCCGTGCTTGTTTCCTCGAAGGTATCGGCCGCTCGCTTATCTTTGAGCTCTTCAAATCCGAGGTACGCGGCCAAGGCGCCGCCCAGCAGGAGAATGAGCGGAATACTCCCCCGCAGTATTTGAATGAAATCGCCCCACCAAAAAATGATGCCGATTATTCCCAGGACCAGTGCAACTATTCCGCCCGACAAAGCAGCCATTTTTTCTCCTCCTCGATTAAGTTTTTATTGCTCATCAGAAACTTGAACCTTTAGGAACAGGCCAGAGACCGAAACCCCTGCTGTGCCAAAAACCAAGGTAATTAAGTGAGCTAGAGTTTGGAGTGAACTAAAGTGAGCTAGAGTTAATGGAGAGCTTCGCTTTTCTATTCAATAGAATGGAAAGAAATTCCTCAACTCTAGTCACTC
>CAZEGG010000393.1:0-3128 GCA_964511755.1 uncultured Desulfobacteraceae bacterium
ACCATTTTGATTGACTTTCCCCGGACTCCCACGATAAACACACGTAATCAATTCTATCAATCCTGCAAAGCAAATGAGAGGGAGATTATCGCTTGAAAGACGTGAAAGCCATCGGATTCGACCTCTTCAACACCCTCATCACTGCGGACCCGAAAGCCGTAAGCGAGGCTGTCGAACGACTGATCAGGAGCCTGCACGGGAGCGGGTTCACTTTTGAAGAGGAGCTCTTCAAGGTGACGTATCGCCGATGCGCACTCGCTTTTCTGGAGAAGACAAAGGAAGACGGGAGGGAGACCCATAACCGTTTCTGGGTCGGTGCTGCACTTCGGGAGCTGGGATATCCCGTTGAACCTGATGACGAACGAATCGCTACGGCACTCGACGCCTACTTTTCCGCCTTTTTCGACTACTGCAGTCTGATACCCGGCACCATGGAGATGCTCAGCAAGATCAAGGGAACCTACCGGCTGGGGCTCTTATCCAACTTTACCCACGCTCCCGCAGCCAAGGGCCTGATCGCGCAGCTCGGACTGGACCCGTTTTTCGACGTCCTTCTCATCTCCGGAGAACTGGGATACCGCAAGCCCCACGCCATAGCCTTTCAGCGGCTCACAGATGATTTCGGGGTTGACAGTTCCCGGATTCTGTATGTGGGGGATAACATCGAAGCCGATATCAACGGAGCCCTGCTCGCGGGGATACGGCCTGTCTGGTTCACCTGGGCCCTCGATCACAAGGTCCCCATGCTGCCGGGCGTTCCTTCGGGAAAAGATGAGTTGCCGGATAAAGACATCCTCCGGGTGACCGACTGGGATGACTTTCTCGCACTGCTCTCTGCCGCGTGATCAGGATTCGTCCCGGGCTTGCGCCTCTTCTGCTGTTGCCAGATCCACTGCCTTCTCCGCGTGGAGAGCGGTCGTATCGTAGAGCGGCACCGGCGTATCCTCCTGCCGGACCAGCAAGGCAATTTCCGTGCATCCGAGTATCACGGCTTCTGCGCCTCTTTTCCGCAACGCGTCAATAATCTGAAGATACTGACGCCTGGAACGCTCGTTCACTTTCCCGAGACAGAGTTCTGAATAGATGACGTTGTGAATGATTTCGCGCTCCTCCGGTTCAGGAATGAGCACTTCTATGCCGAATTTATCGGCAAGCCTGCCTTTGTAGAAATCCTGTTCCATGGTAAAGCGTGTACCCAGTAACCCCACCCGCTTGATCCTGTCGGTAAGAAGCTTTTCCGCTGTGGCATCGGCTATATGCAAAACCGGAATGGAAACGGCCTTCTCAATCTCAGGAACAACCTTATGCATGGTATTGGTGCAAACCACCAGGAAATCGGCGCCGCCGGCTTCCACCCTCTGAGCAGCTCTTGCAAGGACTTCACCGGCCGCCTGCCAGTTTCCCTGACGCTGCAACTCCTCGATGTCGGCAAAGTCGACGCTGTACATGCAGATCTCGGCAGAATGAAAACCGCCAAGTTTTTCCTTGATGCCTTCGTTGACCGCCTGGTAATAGCTTGTTGTGGACTCCCAGCTCATACCCCCCAGCATACCGATAGTCTTCATTGGATCCCTCATTTTAGAAGCCATCCTGCTTCCCGGTCATGGTCGTGATTTCTATCCTGATGATCGCTGTTACCGCCAGTTTGTTCTCGGGAAAATGAAATGAACGATCCGAATACTGGCGCATGATGACCTCGAGCGCTTTCCGCTTTTCGTCGGGTTCCGTTACAAGGGACGCTTTTCCGAAGCCGATGACGCTCTGGTAGTTTATGCCCCAGTCGCACGCGTTTTCCGCCTCCACAATCTTCGCGTTTATATCAAATTCAAAACAGACATCCGGATTCTTCCGGAGCAGGTCAATTTTCTTCCCTTTGAGCGAGCTGTGCACATAAATGTTCCCCTCCTGATATCCGAAACATACGGGCACCACGTACGGCGTATGCCCATCGGACAACCCGAGGCGGCAAACCAGAGATTGACGAATCACCGCTTCAACAGCGGATTTGTCGGTGATTTCCTTTTCTTTCCGTCTCATGATCGTTCATGCTCCTCTCTCAAACCGGGCAGGCCAAGGGAATTGTCGCTCTTGCCGCCCTGAGTCTCCCGGAAAAACAGCCGGATTCTGCGTTTCCTGCAGACCGATAATGAGTGATACCGGAAAATCTGAAAAAATGATAGAATAAATCGCATTGTTGTAAAGCGTTGACAGGATCGCACCGCGTGCTTACCAATGGAGGACGGATCAAGGAGTTTCCGATCAGGAGGTTATGCCGCCATGCAGGCTATGCTTCTCGAAAAACCGGCGGATCTCACCGTGGAAAGGAATCCTCTCACAAAGGCAGCCGTTCCGGACCCGGTTCCTGCCGAAGGTGAGATCCTCCTCAAAGTGTCCGCCTGCGGGGTGTGCCACACCGAGCTGGACGAGATAGAAGGCAGGACCCCGCCTCCGAGCTTTCCTGTTATCCCGGGGCACCAGGTCGTGGGTACCGTGGTAGGCCGGGGACGGGATGCCGGAATATTTCAAACGGGAGACCGGGTGGGCGTCGGGTGGGTATACTCATCATGCGGGACATGCGAGTTCTGCCGCAACGGCCGTGATAATCTCTGTCCGGAGTTCAAGGCAACGGGCCGGGATGCCGACGGCGGGTATGCCCCTCTCATGACGGTTCCCGAAGACTCGGCGTTCAAAATCCCCGCCGTGTTTTCCAATTCGGAGGCCGCCCCTCTCCTGTGCGCCGGGGCCATCGGATACCGGTCTCTGGGGCTCACGGGAATCCGGAATGGACAACGGTTGGGCCTGACCGGCTTCGGGGCATCCGCCCATCTCGTGCTGAAGATGGTACGGCACAGGTATCCCGACACGGAGATCTTCGTGTTTGCCCGCAGCGAGCGTGAACAGGCGTTTGCAAAAGAGCTCGGCGCCGTCTGGGCCGGGGCTACTGAAGACATGGCGCCCACAAAGCTCCACGCCATTATTGATACGACGCCGGTCTGGAAACCGGTTGTAGAGGCCATGAAAAACCTGGAAAGCGGCGGCAGGCTCGTCATTAATGCCATCCGGAAAGAATCCATTGACAAGCAATATCTTCTGGACCTAGATTACCCAACACACCTCTGGATGGAAAA
>CAZEGG010000394.1:0-3125 GCA_964511755.1 uncultured Desulfobacteraceae bacterium
TGAGCATTTTCGCATCTTTGATGTTGTTGCGGCAGATGTTGATATTGAAGAAGAGCAGGTACCCGTATTTCTTCTGACGCTCCACCAGGTACCGGAACTGCGGCTCGACGTTGAGGAGGGCCTTGGGCAGACCCTTGCGCGGTGCAACACAGTCCACGGCGAGATTCACGGCCGCCACGCCCGCTTCACCCATTTCGTCGATAAAAGGCTTGTCCAGGAGATACCCGTTGGTGGGCAGGTACATGAAGAAACCGTTTTCCGCACCATACCGGATAACCTCCAGCACGAAGTCCCGGCGGACCAGCGGTTCTCCTCCCATGAGAGGGATCACCCGGCAGCCCACGGATTTCAGCCAGTCTATGGATTCCCTGGCAGTGTCGAGTTCCATTCTCGGCGTATCATTGCTCCGGGTATTGTCGTACTGAAAACAGTAGTGGCAATCTATGTTGCATTCCCATTCGGTGAAAAGATAACAGATGATCGGTCTGAATTCCTTGGCGTGAATCAACGAATTGAAATAAGGGACAGCCCAGCGGCGGGCCGCACGAATCCCGTTCAGGGTCTTGTACTGCAGCGTTTGCATGACGATTCCTCCCCACGAGCTCAGTATCACCTGCTTGGATGCCGCATGACTCACATTTTTCCTAATATAAATACGCGACTGGCGCTTGTCAATGAGCCGTCTGAGAGGATATTTTTCCAGTCTCCTCTTCGGCTTTTTCCCGGAACGGATCAGGAGCTTACTGACATTCAAGGGGGCTCCGGCATTGCGACAGGATACTTAATACCTCGAAGGGTTCCTCGATCAAATTGAAGGTGGGAACGCCCCTCGGCTCCAGATACGCTTTGGCCGCATCCATGTGTTTTTTTTCGCCGCTGAACGTGATGAAAATCGGCTTTTCAGTATGACGTTCTTTCAGTTCCACAATGAAGTCAAACGGCGGGACACCCGTTTCATCGGTCAGCATCAAGACCGCGACAACCGCATCCACGTTCTCATCATTTAATACCGCCTCCATCCCCTCGCGGTAGGCAAATTCAACATCATGCAAAGCTGCGCACGGCCAAATATCGACGGGATTGCGCATGCGGATGTACGAGGGACTGATATCCTGCAGGCGCTTCCTGGTGCGTTCCTCCAGATCGGCAATATTCAAATTCAGTCGACGTTTACAGAGGTCGGTCAGACAGACGAGCATAGCTCCGGATGGAGCCAGAAAGCTCACCCGGTTGCCCCTGGGCAGCGGCATGCATGAAACGGCCTTGGCTGCCAGGAAGAGATGGGAGTATTTGAACACGCGCACGACTCCTGCCTGTCGCAGCGCTCCGGAGATGACCCGGTCGTCTGAGGCCAATGCCGCCGTATGTGCCACCGCAGCTTTGGCGCCCGCTTCGGTCGCGCCGCCCTTCAGAAGAATCACTGGTTTCGACCGAGCGGCCGAGCGGGCAACCTCCAGAAAGCGTCGAGGCTTCTTAAAACTCTCCAGATAGACAAAGACTGCCTTTGTTTCCGGATCGCGCGCATAATACTCGAGCACCTCACTTTCTTCCACATCCAACTTGTTTCCCAAGCCGACCACCCGAGCCACACCGTAGTTTTCCGCGGACATGATGTAGCGCATGGTGTGGGTGGCAAAGTTTCCGGTCTGAGCGATGTAGGAGATATTTCCATGGGGAATTTTCCCCAGCGGGAAGAAGCTCGAAGTGAAATTATGGGGCATAGAGGTGTGCCCCGATGTGTTGGGGCCGATCGCACGGATGCCTGCATCTCGAATGGCCTGTATGGTTTCCGCCTGCAGCCTTTCCCCGTCCTTATCCACCTCGGCGAACCCGCCGGCAGCCAGAACAACGGCCTTTATCCTTTTTCGTCCGCAGTCACGGATAGCCTGCGGCGTAGCTTTGGCCGGCAAAATGATGATCGCCAGATCAACGCCGTCCGGCAATTCTTCGATGGAGGAATAGACTCGATGACCCAAGATTTCTCCTCCCTTTGGATTCACCAGATACAAATCACCGCCAAAATCATTGGCCAGGATATTCTTAACAACGTCGTTGCCTGCCTTGTGCGGTGTTTGTGAAGCACCAAGAACGGCTACCTTTTTCGGCGCGAAAAATGATTCCAGTCCTCCGGTTCGAGGCACATCTGTCACCGGTTCAACTCCCTGCGGATCCAGAACAATCAACGCATCCACCGCCACGGGCTGTCCACCGCGGACGGTTAAGGGATTCACATCAATTTCCCGCACGTTGGGATGATCCAGACCGATCTGCCCCAACCTTTGGAGGCAATGGACCAGCATCTCCATGTTCACCGATTTCAGACCCCGAACATTCTTCAGGATCCCATGTCCCTGGATTTCCCCGCACATCTGTTCAGCATCCTTCTTCGTCAGCGGGGCCACACGAAAGGATACATCTCTCAGGGCTTCGGTGAAAATACCGCCGAGTCCAAACATCACGCATGGTCCGAACTGCCTGTCCCGCGTCATTCCTATAACGAATTCACGCGCACTCGGGACCATCTCCTGCACCAGGACACCGCCGAGGGCCTCCGCCCGGGTACTCAACCGGCCATATGCGCGTTTGAGATCCACTCCTCCCATAATGTCCAGTTCGATCAATCCCTGCTCAGTTTTATGGGGGGCATCGACCGAGCATACTTTCAAGGCTACTGGGTATCCGATTCGTTCAGCCGCAGACTCGGCCTCTGTCAGAGTTGATGTTAAGAATTCCCGGGTCGTCGGGATTCCGTATTCAGTCAAAATCAATTTGCTCTCATATTCGGACAGTGTCTTCTGCCCTGCGCTCAAAGCGCGCTCAATAATTTTCGCGACAGTATCCATATTTATCTCTCCAAAGGCTCATTTTCTGACGCATTGAAAACGCGGACATTTTCAAACGGCGACATGTGCACACCATACTTTTCTTTGATGTACAGGTAAAGCGGCTGGTTGAATTCGGCAGGGTATCTATGTCCGTTCGACATCATCAGGGCGACCAATCGACCCAGTTCATAAGCCCCCAGCATGGCATGTTGGTGCCTCTTGATTGTCTCCTTGTTGGATGCATAACCGGCCACATAGTCGGTAGTAGTCATGTGATTCGTCAGAAAAAACATATTAAAA
>CAZEGG010000395.1:0-3097 GCA_964511755.1 uncultured Desulfobacteraceae bacterium
ACGCGGGCTTGCCGGCTGCCCGAGAAATTTATGAAAGATTGATCTTCGAAGGGGATGGTCGTCAGGCCCTTCATGAGAAGCAGGGATAAGGCTGAGGGACTGATCGAACTGAAATCTCTTTTCCCCTCTGGAGGATTAGTGCCGCTGTTCATTGACTCCAAACCGGATAATATCTTCAGAAACCTGAAATGCCACCATCTTATTTTGCATCCCACCCGCCTTTGGCGCGCAGTTCTTCAACAGCCTTCTTGGCCTGCTCTTTAAGGGTTACATAGTCGGTCTTGGCAATGCGGTTCAGGGGGAGTTGCCCGGCTTCGAAAAGAATATAATGGGAGGGGCGCATATAGGCCGCAATCCCCTTGGCGTGCTCTTCCAGTTCCTGAATGGTCAGCTCCACATCGGGCTTTTTCTCCACAAAGAGGACCACACCTTCGGTGAAGACCTCATGATCAGTTCCGACCGCCGCACAGAGGGCCACCTTGTCCGTCATCTCGGCAAAGTGGTTTTCGATCTGGGCCGGGTGAACCTGGTATCCTTTCGGCTTGATTACCAGCTTGGAGCGACCGGAGAAATGAAGGCCCTTTTCGTCCTTGTATCCCAGGTCCCCGGTGTAGCAGATGCCGTCTGTCGACACGGTCTTCCGGTAGGCCTCTTCGTTATTCACGTAGGCAATAAAAATCTGGGGGCCGGAGAAGCAGATCTCACCGACTTCGCCGTCGGGCAGCTCTTCGCCGGCGGAACCGTCTTCCTTCATGGGTTTGCGGATCGACAGAGGCGTGATCGGCATATCATAGCCGACACCGGCCAGGATGTCGTCCACCGTGCCGTCCAGGGGAGAGTAGGTGACAAAGCCTGCGGTTTCGGAAAGACCGAGTCCGGTGCCGAACTTGGGCGCCATTTGGGAAAGCTGAACCAGAAATTCCCGGGAAACCTGCTGGCCGCCATAAAGGGCAAAGCGCAGGGAGGAGAGGTCAAAATCCTTGTAGTTGGGCAGGCGCCACTGCATGGCAAAAAGGGCCGGGATCTGTCCGAAGCTGTTGACCTTGTAGTCCTGGATCGCCTTCAGGGATTTTTCCGGATCAAAGATATGCATAACCACGGCAGTGCCGCCATAGAACAAGGGTGTCATGAACTGTTCGGCCTGGCCGCCGACATGGGACGGGGGCAGATTGACCAGCATCCGGGGGTCTTTGTCCATGCCGAATCCGGCGCCCAGGCACATGTTCTGGGCCGTGATGTTCCGGTGGGTCAGGAGGGCGGGCTTGGGAAAGCCCGTGGAACCGGTGGTATATATGACCTGGCAACCGTCGTTTTCCGTCACCGCGGCCGTTGCCTCCAGATAGGCCTTCAACCCGGGGGAATTGGCCGGGTCTGCCAGGGCCGCCAGGGCCTCCTCTTTGGCCTCTTCGGCTATCACTAGAGCAGACAATGCACCATCAATGGTCTCGCCGGGGGGTGAGAACTGGATGAAGGTATCCACGAAGGGACAGCTGGCCTGGACCGCCTTCCCCAGTTCTGAAAAATCGGCCAGGGGGGTCTTGCCCAGAAAGGCAAATCCCTTGGCCTGGATCAGCCCCAGGGACCGGATCACTTCAGGGCCCTTCAGCCGCAGGTCCAAAGGCGTATGAATCACGCCGGTCTTGAAGCAGGCGTATTCGAGGAAAATGTGCTCGGCCAGAAAGGGCAAAGACGTCGCCAGAAAATCGCCCTTTTTAAAGCCAAGCTTTATAAGCTTCATGGCCAGGGCCGTGGTGATCTGGTCGAACTCCTGATAGGTATAGTTCTTGCCCGTATCCACAACTTCGAGGGCGTTCCGGTCCGGCTTTTCCTTGGCCCACTTGGCAATGATGCCGTGGAGCAGATGCCGGTCGGCATAGTCCTTCTCATAGTGCTCCAAAGTGTACTGGGGAACGCCGTTTCTATACGTCACATCAGTCATGAAATTGCTCCTTATTAGAGGTGATAAGAAGCCGCTTTCGCGGAACCAAAGGACCTGTTAATTCCGGTTATAGATCAATACCAGTAAAATATGGTAGCTGCCGGTCTTTGTCAATATTGCCCGGTTAGGGCTCTTCTCTACTATTAAAAACGGCAGGATCGCAGCCAAGTTGTTAAAAATACCGCCTATTATGCAAATGCCCTTCAGACCTTAGACCTCGCCTGCTTTTTCTGGGTACAATTCAAGCACGGCTATTTCCGGGTAGCAGTTGGACCTCACCGGGTAAATGGCGCAGCCTATCCCCTTTGAGATAAAAACAAATTGCCCCTTTTTGCTTTTCTTAAGCCCGAAGGAATAATTTTTGTTCCTGACCGGTAAGACCGGCGGACCATATGAGGGGAGGTTAATCTGCCCCCCATGGGTATGCTCGCAGATCATAAGCTTTTCATAATCTAAAACCGATACAAATTCCCGAATAACACCACTTTCTTTCAAGCGCTTGAGCCGTGTGTGAGCAGCTGGTTGCGAGAGGTTGATCCGACGCGAGCCAACTCATTTTAATTCCCATCCAATTCCCACGGACTCTAATTCCCACCAAAACCATCAGGTCCACCCCGCCATTTGTTATTTGATTTCCTTAATTCCTTGTTCGACAGCACTAAACAGGCAGGGATTCTGCTGCGCTCCATCCATGCTGGTGAGGTTACATTGAAACCAATCGGCTCTAACAGCAAAGGCATCTGTAAGTACCATCCAAATTTAGAGCTTGAAGGTTGGAAATAGGGTTGGAAATCAGATTTTGCGCACTAAAAAAGGGGTTGAGCTTTATGGCTTAACCCCTTGTTTTTATTGTGGCGGGGACGACGAGGATCGAACTCGCGACCTTCCCGCCATCACTGGCGGGACGTTCTAACAAGATCTTCAATGTACCTTTTCTTCTTGCGGCTCTTTATTTCGTTTTCTCTTTTCACGGCGGAAGAGCGGTCTTGCAGTTCTTCGGAATAGACCAGATTCCAAGGGCGCAAGGACCTCGTGTATTTTGATCGACCTTGATTATGTCGCTCGATTCTTTCGGACAAGTTCTGAGTGGAGCCGACGTAGTAGCTCTTGTTCTTTTCGGACTGGAGGATGTATACGAAGTATGGCATGGATGTGGTC
>CAZEGG010000396.1:0-3096 GCA_964511755.1 uncultured Desulfobacteraceae bacterium
AATGCGGAGGGGGTAGCTATCCCACGCTGATAAGTCACTGAAAAGACCGGCCCGGGAGACTCGGAACGGAGGAAATGGCTTTCTCCCAGTGCAGCATCTTTTTCCGGGCCTCGAGTCCAGCGAACCTGTCCACGTCCTCCACAGGGAGCGAAGGGTTCTCTGACACCCGAGTTTGAGATTCGCGGGAGAATGCCGGAAATCATCCCGGCACCAGAGAGAGCAGCAAGGCGTGAAGCTCCTGTCTCACGTGGGAAGAAATCTCTTTCCATTCGGAATCCGCATTGAGATTCGGCAGTATCGCCGACCCTGAGATCCCTCTTTCGGCCAATGCCCTGCGGATTCTTTCGCGCGCCGTCGCCCGCCTCTCTTCAAGATCCGCCTTGGCCCTTTCCAGCGCCTTCCCGACAGGGCCCGTGTCTGCACCCGCCACCTGGTGAAGCACTGCCGAAAGCGGCCCGTTGTCGGCCTCCGGGTCCATACTCTCCATGCATATCCGGGTCAGGATAATCCGGGCATTCTCCTGTTCTTCCGCCAGATCACTCCATTCCTGCTTAAATCTCTCCATGGATATGGTTCCGTCCAGGTATTTCAGGACAAGGCCCCGGGAATTTTCCGCCAGCTTCTTGTCATGCATAGCCGCCTTTTCTTCTTCGGTCATGGTCAGCCCCCTGGTCTTTTCCATGATGATATCAAGGGTGCTTTTTATTTCAGCCATGAGTCTCTCCTCGTCGTTTCTCAAGGCCGAGCATCTCCATGACGCAGTTATGGATCCTGGGTCTAAAGGCCTTGATTTTTTCATTTTCGTGCGAGGGATGGACGCGATTGGTAAGAAAGACAACCAACACCTGTCTTTCAAGGTCCATCCAGAGGGAAGTTCCGGTAAACCCAAGGTGACCGACGCTTTTTTCGGAGAAACAGTCTCCGGCGCTCGATCCCGACCGGGATGGGGTATCCCATCCAAGTGCCCAGGTAGTATCCTGCGGTTCTCTTTGCCTGGTAAAAAAGGTACGCACTGTGTCCGGCTGCAGAATGTCCTTCCGTATCCCGTGGTAACACTGCAGCAGAAAGTCCGCAATACTGCTCACGTCTTCCGCGGTGCCGAACAACCCGGCATGTCCTGCGTATCCGCCCATGGCATAGGCATTTTCATCGTGCACCTCTCCCTGGAGGATCCTGTTTCGCCGGGGGCAGAATTCGGTTGCTGCAAAGGCCTTCTTATCCAGATGACGCGGTCGGGCCTGTTCATACAGAAACATATCCTCAAGCCCCAGAGGCCCATACCACTGGTCGAGCAGGAACTCATCAAGTTTCTTCCCGGTTGCGAGTTCAATAATCCATTCAAGCACCATGAACCCCAGGTCACTGTAAAGCGCCTGGCTCCCCGGAGAAGAAGCCAGCGGAACAGCCATGATCCGGTCTCTCACCTGCTGCTTTCTTTGACCAGGCGGTGCCGTATCCAGCCTGGAATAAAAAGGATGCCAGTCCGCCATGCCGGAAGCGTGCGACAAAAGCAGTCGGGGCGTGATCATGCGTTTATCTTCGGGCACCTGTCCGGGCAATAGTTCTCCAAGAGTGTCTTCCAGACTGACCCCGCCCTGCTCCACCAGCCTCATCATGGCCAGCGTCGTTGCCAGCGGCTTTGTGAGGGAGGCCAGGTCAAATATGGTGCCTACCTTCATGGGAATGAGACGGGGCTCGAGTGCCGCATGGCCGACCGCCCTGAAAAAAACTCTTTTCCCCTTGTGAACCACCAGGAGCACGGCGCCCGGATAAACATGGTCCGATACACCCTTTGCCAGAAGCCTATCCAGATTTTCGCTTTTCAAAGCCTGCATATCTCACTTCCCTCTATGCGGAGTGGCGCCTCGGGTGAAATGTTCTTGGAAAGCGTCGCGAATTATGGTAATAGGCACTGTTCATTCATCGTGGGCTGAGCAATGACATCCATGGACGACAATCCCAATATACATCACCTGCGGTACGAGGACAAAGAAATTACCCTCGTGGGAACCGCTCACGTATCCAGAGAGAGCGCTGACCTGGTAAAAGAAATTATCGAACAGGAACAGCCTGAGACCGTCTGCATAGAGCTCTGCGAATCCCGATACCACGCGCTTACCCAGAAAAAACTATGGCAGGAGACCAATCTGATCAAAGTTGTCAGGGAAAAGAAGGCCTTTCTTCTTCTGGCCAATCTCATGCTCGCGTCTTTTCAGAAAAAAATAGGGAAAAAACTGGGAATTCAGCCGGGCCAGGAAATTCTGCAGGCCATCGAATCGGCAAAGCAGGCGGGAGCACAGATCCATCTCGCGGACCGTGACATCCGCATAACCCTCGGCAGGACCTGGCGATTGATGAGCTTATGGAAGAAGATCAAATTGCTCTCGCAAGTAGTCATTTCTCTTGGACAGGTAGATGATATTACCGAGGAGGAGATAGAGGCTTTAAAGGAAAAGGATGTCCTGGAGACTCTCCTTGAGGAGATTGGGCAATCCATGCCGGAGATCAGAAACATCCTGATCGACGAACGGGACCGGTATCTGGCAGAAAAAATCCGTACAGCGCCCGGGAACCGCATAGTGGCCGTCGTAGGAGCCGGACATGTACCGGGTATCAAGGATTCCTGGGGAAGAGCGGTCAACCTGGGAACTCTGGACGAAATGCCGCCCAAAGGGCGGCTTCTCGGGGCCCTCAAGTGGCTGATACCGGCCGCCATCATCGGCATGATTGTGGCAGGGTTCTTCTTCGCGGGTGCGAGAGGCGGTACCTACATGCTCAAATGGTGGATTCTCGCCAATGCCGGCCTCGCGGGCCTTGGAGCCGCTCTGGCATTAGCACATCCCCTTACCATCCTTTCAGCAATTGTCGCCGCCCCGCTGACTTCTCTCAACCCCCTGATAGCAGCCGGCTGGGTTTCAGGACTGGTTGAGGCCTTCCTGGGAAAGCCGAAAGTCAAGGATTTCGAGGCGCTTTCTGAGGACATCGCCTCTTTGAAAGGCTTCTGGAAGAACAAGATCACCAAGATCCTGCTGGTGGTGGTATTGACGAATCTCGGGAGTTCTCTGGGAACCTTTGTGGCAATTCCATTGATGGCCA
>CAZEGG010000397.1:0-3084 GCA_964511755.1 uncultured Desulfobacteraceae bacterium
TGGGACGCTGGGAAGCTAGGCAGCGAGACAGCAAAGCGGCTCGGCAGCGAAAAAGGCTCATGGGTCATAGCTCATAGGATGCAGGACAAAGGTTAAAGATCAAAGGATAAAGGGCGAACTTGTTAGCATCGCAACCAGGAGGTTGCTCCTACTGCGGGACGCGAGGCGGCCGGAACGCTGGGGTGTAGATACAGCTCCGCCCCTTGGTTTACATGGCCAAGATACATATAACTTATTTGTTTTACTAAGTATTTTGCTATCTCAGGAGACTTTCACCGATGATCTTCGGCAGTCTCAAGAGCATTGTCGGCTAAGTGGATAGGCCGGCTTGACTTATCTGCATTCCAACTTTCCCCGGAATGCCAAGCGCTAGCTACGCATTTGACATTGGGGCTTTGGATTTTGTCATTCTACTTATAGTACTTCTTGTAATACTTGTTGTATCCCCGGTAACTCTGATCATACCCGTTGAAGACAACGCCCAGTATTTTCTTCCTGCCCAGGTTTTCAACGCTCCTCTTCACCGTATCCCTTGGAGACTTTCCTGCCATGACCACAAAAATAATCCCGTCCACATATTGGGCAAGGACATTTGCTTCCGCAGTCACCTGGCTTGGCGTGGCATCGATAATAATGTAACGATCGTCATATCGATCCCTTACTTCATCCAAGAAGTTATGCATCATTCTGGAAGACAGAAGTTCCGACGGATTAGGCGGCACAGGTCCTGCAGGCAGCAGAGAGAGCTTGGGCACACTGGTTCTGACGATCAGATCCTCCAGCCTTTCTTTTCCGTTCAAATGCTCGCAGAGCCCCAGACACGGTCCAAAGCCGAACGCTTTGCTGAGGCTCGGCCGCCTGAAATCACAGTCCACCAGCAAAACATGTTCGTTGATACCCAAGGCAATACTTATTGCCAGGTTACCTGAAATAAAGCTCTTTCCCTCGCCGGGAAACGCGCTGGTGACCATAATCGTCCTCGGACTCGGCCCGTCCTTTGGAAAAAGAATCTGGGCCCGCAGGACTTTAAAGTTTTCGGCGTCCACAGATTCGGGCGCTGAAAGCACCACGAGCTTCGGATTATAATCAACTTCCGGGAGCAGATCCTCCGGGATGGCGGCAGGTGTTTCGTCCACCGGCGATCTTCGCCTTTCGCGGATCGGCAATGCTTCTGTGCGGATGATTTTCTCCTTGTTGTGCTTTTCCAGTGCTTCAGCTATTTTGCCCATTATCCTTCCTTCTTCCCTCACGCCCGCTCACTTCGTTCACTAGAGACACAGAGGCAACAGAGAAAACCTTTTTGCTCTTTACTTGCTAAAGTTCTTTTCTCTCTGTGTTCTCTGCGTCTCTGTGTGAGATATTGTTTTTAGTTCTTTGTTTTGCCCCAACCCGCTCACTTCGTTCACTAGAGACACAGAGGCAACAGAGAAACACTCTCAAAAAGCTACTAGCTACCGTAAGTGCCCTGATACCCATTATTGATGATCCTTGAAATCCCGTCCTTCAACACAGCGACGTTAAAATTTAGGAGAAGTCCCAATGGCTTATTCGCCAAGCGCAAATAAGTAAGTAGTTGTTTCTTGTGTACAGACTGGATCTTCTCAACTGACTTTAGCTCCACAATGATCGTATCTTCTATCAGGAGATCCAGCCTAAATCCGTCATCTTTCACGCGCCTGCCATGATAAATGACCGGTAAAGGCACCTCGCTGTCAGCTCTTATGCCCGCCCGCTCTAATTCGATCGCCATACAGGACTGATACACGGACTCCAAAAGACCAGGCCCGAGCTCTTTGTGTACATTGATTGCCGCCGCAATAATCCTGGATGAAAGGTAGTTCAGCTCCATCAGGTTTCCGATTTCAGACCTTCTATCTCACGCCCGTTCACATTTTGCACTTCAAAGAGAGATATAAGAGAAAGACATCTTCATTCTTTCTTTCTTTTATGCAATCTCTGTGTTCTCTGCGTCTCTGTGTGAGATATTGTTCTTCGTTTTTCCTTGCGTCCTAAGCCCTGCGCCCTTTGCCCGTTATTTGAGTTCCACCTGGATGGGCTTCGCGTAATCTGAAAGCCCCTCCTTCAAGATCTTATCAGCGTATGACTGGGCAGCAGCACGGTCCGTGAAATTTCCAACTGTGACCCGGAACACGTTGCCTTTTTCCGGGTCGTGATACGGCAGGATATAAGGCTCATATCCTCTATCCAACAATACCTTGAAAAGCGCCCTCGCCTGTTCAACGGGCGCGAAAGAGGCCACATTTACGGTAAAAACCGGGGCCGTGTTTGTACCTTCAAGGGGAGGAAAAACGATCTTCTGCCCTATACTGATCCGGTTGAGATCCTCAATCTCGGGATTGCTTCCCCTTATTTTCTGGATGAGAGCGTCGTTCACAAAACCATAAACACTGCTTGCCAGCCCGGTGACCGTGTCCCCTTCCTTGACGGTAACCGTTCTTGCCGGAGCCAGTTGTTCTGCCGGCGGGCTGCCCGTGATACTTCCTTTCTCAATTGTGCTTTCGATTTTCCCGGCTTCCTCTGCCTTCGCACTCTCTGAGGCAATGCTCCCGGCGTCAGACACTTTCATCCCGCCCCTTTGTTTATCGACATCGGCCGGAAGTTCTTGAGTGTTTTTGTCCATCTTTGCTTTTTCAGTCATTGTTTTCCCTTCGGTGCTTTCTGATGATGTCCTGCTTGGCTCAGAACTAACTGAACCCGGGAAAAAATGACGATACACATCAAATCCCTTTCCGGTGATCAACATGCCCACCAAAAACGCCAGAACCAGCAGGAGAATCCATTTCAAGGAATTCGTCCTGGATCCGACAATGGTCCCTTCTTGCTTTTTCTTCACTTCAGCTTTCTGCACGTTTTCTTTGGGCATGCCGGCGTCAAGTTTTAAATCCTGGTAGCATTCCTTGATCATGTCCTGGGTGATCGTACGTTTCTCTCTTGAGTATCCCAGGAGCAAGGCATTGTCGCACAGGATATTAATCATTCTCGGAAATCCTTCTGAATACTGATGCACCGACTTGACCGTGCTGTTCGGGAAGATCTTTTGACCATTGCCTGCTCCGGCCGTCC
>CAZEGG010000398.1:0-3059 GCA_964511755.1 uncultured Desulfobacteraceae bacterium
GCCGTGACCCGGGGGAAGCACCTTGTCGTTCTGGTGGGGAGCAAGAAGGCCCTGGGCATGGCCATACAGAACGACAAGACCGAGAGGCGGTATACCCGCCTGCAGCAGAGACTGCGGGGATAACCCTGCCTTTCCAATATTGCTCCGACGAAACCCTGAATCGTAACTGAACAACCTTCTACCAGGAGACGACGGATTTCATGAGGGTTGATTAAGATCAACTTCAGGAACCGAAAAGCCCCAGCCGTCATGCCGGACTTGATCCGGCATCCAGAAATTCCATGCACTGCAGTCACTGGATTCCGGCTTTCGCCGGAATGACAGGTCGCTTCGCGACAAACCAAGACTTTCTAGGCTTGAAGGTGAACGGGACGAGCATTTTTTCTTGACACGTTACATGTGATATGTAATATATTACATATCAAGGTACTCAAGGGGGAAATGATGCCCAACCTCGAAGCCATCGCACAACCGCTGCCTCTTGCCAAGATCGCCTATGAAGCCCTGCGCACCTCCATACTTTCCGGGCAGTTGATTCCGGGCGAGGTCTACAACGAAATGGCCCTAGCGAGAGAACTTGGGATATCCAGGACCCCGGTGAGGGAAGCGCTCCTGGAGCTTTCATCCCAGGGACTCGTCACGTACCTGCCGCGGAAAGGGGTCATGGTCAGGCATTACACGAAACGTGATGTGGAAGAGATTTTCGAGCTGCGCAGGGCCATTGAACTGGCAGCCCTTGAGAAGGTAGTCAAGGCTGTCCCCCCGCATGATCTGTCCGCACTTGAAAGCAGCCTGAAAGAGCAGCGCAAGGCATGGAAGAACAATGACTCCGACGCCTATATCCGTTTTGACCGGGACTTTCACCTGGCCTTCTGCGAAATGATCCGCAACCGTCGGTTTTTCACGATTCTTGAGAATATCCGCGACCTGATTCATCTGATGGCAACCCGGGCGTTGGACAGGGAAGGCCGCTGGGAGGAGGTCATTAACGAACACAGCGAGGTTATTCTTGCCGTGAAGCAGGAGAACGGCGACCTGGCCAGGAAGGCCATGGATTACCATCTTGAACGGAGCAAGCAGGCGGTTCTGGAACAGATCAATCCCGAAGGAGAGGAAGAACCGGTGGATGATTCGGGTCAAACCATAAAAGAGGAATGGAGTGCGTCATGAGAATCCGGCCGTTTGAATACCATGCCGCGGTCAACCTGGAAGACGCCCTGTCTCAACTGGGAGAGTACGGACCGGATGCAAAGGTCCTCGCCGGGGGAACGGACCTCATTTTGGCCATGAAGCACAAGACAGTTCTCCCGCCCCGGGTGATCAGCCTGAAAAAGGTAAGGGAACTCAACTTTGTACGAAAAGAGAACTCAGCGGTGAGGATCGGCTCGCTGGCGACCCATTTTCAACTGTCTCAGAGCACACTATTGCAGGAAGATGCTGCGATGCTCTGTGAAGCGGTTTCCCTGATCGGCTCGTGGCAGATCCGGAGCATTGGAACGATCGGCGGGAATCTCTGCAACGCGTCTCCTGCGGCGGATTCCGCGGCTCCTTTACTGGCCCTGGATGCGCGGGTCGTCATCGCCGGCAGGGACGGGGAAAAGGAGATGCCGCTTCAGTCCTTTTTTACCGGGCCCGGCGAGACCGCTCTGGCTCCGAACGAGATCCTCAAGGAGATTATTATCGAGCAGCCCGCTTCCCCGTCTGCGGGCTGCTACTTGAAGATGATGCGGAAGAAAGCAGTGGATTTGTCCATCGTGGGGGTCGCCTTTCAGGCCGACGTTGACGAGACAGGTGAAAAACTGGCCCGGGTTGCTATCGGGCTCGGGGGAGTGGCGCCGACCCCCATCAGGGCCTCTGAGGCGGAAGCCATGCTCACGGGACTGACGCACAATGAGGCTCTCAAGGCGCTTCCCGATGCCGCCGGGGCCGCTGTTGCGGCGGCCAGGCCTATCAGCGACATCCGGGCCTCGGCGGAATATCGCCGGGCAATAGTGGACGTGTATGTGCGGCGGGCAGGAGAAAGGGTTGTGAACGCCCTACTGAAAACAGGAGGTGATGGAAATTGAAAGTCCCCATAACGGTTACTGTGAACGGCGAGGTTCACCATCTGGAGGTCAAACCCAACCGGACCCTGGTTGATGTGCTCCGGGAAGATCTCGGCCTGACCGGCACCAAAAGAGGCTGTGATGAGGGCAAGTGCGGATCCTGCACTGTCCTGATGGACGGACTGCCCGTCGACTCCTGCATGGTCCTTGCGGCACAGGCGGATGGGGGCGACATCCTCACCATCGAGGGAGTGGCAAAGGGTGGAAAGCCCCATCCTCTCCAGAAAGCCTTTTCCGAGAAAGGCGCTGTCCAGTGCGGCTACTGTACGCCGGGAATGATCCTCACCGCCAAGGCCCTTCTGGATGGAAATCCGTCCCCGGGGGAGGATGATATTCGTTCCGCCATAGCCGGCAACTTGTGCCGCTGCACGGGATACAGCAAAATCATAGAGGCCATAAAATCCTGCACGCCTGAGGATTCCGAATAAGCCTGGAAAAGGCATGGAGGAAGCCTGATGAGTGATTTGAATATCGTAGGAAGATCCTATCCCCAGATAGACGCCATGGACAAAACCATGGGGAAGACCAGTTTTGTGTCTGACCTGGTTCTGCCGAACATGCTTCACGGGCGCATACTGAGGAGCCCCCATCCCCATGCGCGCATAAAGCACATAGATACGTCCCGCGCGGAGACCCTGCCGGGAGTGAAGGCGGTCGCTGCCTATGCGGATACGCCCGGAATCAGGTTCGGGCCGCGAACCGAGGACTGGACGATTTTTGCCGGAGATAAAGTGCGGTTTTATGGAGATGAGGTTGCCGCGGTGGCGGCCATAGACGAGGATACCGCCGAAGAGGCGCTGGATCTGATCACGGTTGAATACGAAGAACTCCCGTTTGTCACCGACCCTGTGGAAGCAATGAAGCCCGGGGCGCCCCTGGTCCATGAAGACAAACCGGGAAACATCGCCGCTGAATTCAAGATCGAGGCGGGGAATGTGGATGAGGCACTCGAGA
>CAZEGG010000399.1:0-3046 GCA_964511755.1 uncultured Desulfobacteraceae bacterium
GCGCAGATCCTCGCAACCGCATGCCCTTTGTGCCGCATCATGCTGGAGGATGCCCACAAGGTGGCAGGTCTGGAAGACACTCTTCGGGTCATGGATCTGAATGAGCTGGTCTTGCAGGCGTTGGAGTGAAAAAAGGCCGCCCGTTTCGGCCAACCCATTTAAAGACACACAGGATGAATAACAGATGGAAAATGTGCTCATTATAGCCACCATGGATACCAAGAGCAGGGAGGTCCTTTTTCTTCGTGGCTGTCTGGAAAAGGCGGGCATTCCGTCTCTGATCCTGGACGCAGGCATTCGTGGAGAAAGTCCCGTTCCGGTAAGCATCAATCGCGAAAAAATAGCAAGAGCCGGAGGGAAGACTTTGAAAGAAGTCCAGGACATGGGACACGAAGGAAAGGCCCTGGATGTGATGATCAAAGGGGCTCTGAGATGCGCCCAGGACCTATACGGGCGGAATGAAATGGGCGGATTGATTGGTGTGGGAGGATCAATGGGGACCACCCTCGGGACAGCCGTGATGCGCTCATTCCCTGTCGGCTTTCCCAAGGTCATGATCTCTACCATGGCCTCCAGAGACACGCATGATTTTGTGGGAACCAAGGATATCCTCATGCTGCATTCGGTTTGTGATATCTCCGGGCTCAACCGCATTACCAACAAAGTCCTGCACAACGGCGCCATGGCAATGGCCGGCATGATGCAGCACCCACAACCGTCTCTCTCTTTGGAGAAACCTCTCGTCTTTATCTCAACACTCGGCACCACAGAGGCATGCGCTCAAAAGGTCAGGGCCCATCTGGAGAGGGATGACAAGGAGGTTGTTGTCTTCCATACCGTCGGGGCGGGAGGAAAGGCCATGGAGGAGATGGTCCTCGAGGAGGATGTGAGGGCGGTGTTGGATCTTTCTCTCCACGAGATTGCTGATCATGTTTTCGGCGGAGATTATGATGCCGGACCTGACCGGGGAGCAGCCGCCCTGCAGAAAGGGATACCGACGATCCTGGTACCCGGCAACATGGATTTTCTGGTGACCGGGCCGGTAAAAGCGGCCCAACAACGCTTCCCAAACCGCCCTTATCATAGCCACAATGCAGCAATAACAGTCGTTCGAACAACCCACGATGAAATGGAAATCCTGGCAAAGGCAGTAGCCGGCCTGTGCAATCGAAGCAGAGGCCCATGCGCTGTTTTTGTTCCCATGGGAGGCTTTTCGGCCTTTGACAGCAAGGAAGGCCCCCTGTATGATCCCGTAGCTCCTGAAATTTTTGCGGCAACATTGAAGAAGACCCTGAGGCCTGATTCCTCCCTCCATTTACTGCCGCATCATATCAACGACCTTGAATTTGCAGCGACATTGATCCGGGCTTTGGAAGAGTTTGCCTGATACTATTTCCAATTTTCAAACATCCGTATCATGATGTCCCGCAAACCCCGTTGTGCTTCCTTTCCCTGACCCATCTCGAGAAGGATATCCAGAAAGGCCTCCGCCGGCCGGCTGAGGGGTTCGTTCTTGAGATATGCTATGCTCACATCCAGGTAGAACTCCTCCCCTTCTAACGGAACAGTGGCGAGCCTCTTCTCCTTCAGTTCAACGGCAACAGCCTCTTTAACGAGAAAGGAAAACCCTTCTCCCCGATGGACAAGCTGTTTGATGAATTCGGCATTGCTCGTCTCCATAAGGATATTGGGGGTGCATTCATATCGTTTGAATAGAGCATTCACTTTCCGGCGGGTCCCCGATCCCACTTCTTTCATAATGATGGGCTCCCGGGCCAAATCCCTGACTGAGACAACCGCCTTTTGCGCCAGTGGATGGGAAGGGGGCAATATGACCACAAGTTCCTCCTGGCTGAAAGGGGTAAAGGAAACCGCAGGATCTTCGACAGCCTTCGCGATGACAGCCACCTCGTTTTTCAGATCGAGCAGGCTTCGGATCATATCCAGGGAACTCCCTTCATCAAGATGCACTGTTATGTGCGGGTAGGTTTCATGAAAGGTGGTGATCAACAGGGGCATAAAATGGCGGGCATAGGTCTTTGTAGTGCCCAGGCGCAAAACCCCGCGCCTCAGGCTCCTCATTTCCTCTATTGCGCCTTCGGCTTCCCGTTCACATTCGAAGATGCGCCTGGCGTAGCTGTACAGTGCCGTACCTTCATCCGTCAGAAAGATATTCCTTCCCCGTTTCTTGAAGAGCTTCAACGTGCACTGATCTTCCAGTTTGCGTATTTGCGCGGTCACCGCCGGCTGGGTAATGCATAGTTTCCGCGCAGCGGCAGTGCAGCTCTGATGCTTTGCAGCCATATAGAAGACCCTCAAATGGTGAAGATTGATCATCGGGATTTCCGTGAAATCTTAAACAGTATTTATAAGACCATTCAATCCATAAAAACTGTTTATATATATCATAAAAATAATGAAATTGACAACATTGGATATTTCTCTCAAAATTTTTATTATCTGACAGACCATTGTTCAGATTGATCCGAGCCTGGAACATCTTCGCCTGCGCTCGAGCTACCCTCCTGCAGGTATCCGGCATCGGATCAGGATCAAACCTCATTCGACTGCAATTCCCCTTTGTGATCCACGGGGCGCATCTTTACTAACCACCAACAGCAGAAGGAGGATTGAAGATGGCAGATGAAAAAGCAGGAAGATTTCCGGATCCTCACGAGTACCAGGTTCCTCCGGAGCTTGAGGGCTGGGAAGAAATGTACCCTTCCCATTACCTCTTCTCGGATGACAGGAAGGAATGGGAAAGCAAGCAGTTCTGGTATCTGGACAAGATTCACGCCCCGGAACCCATGCCGCCCCTGGACCAGATTTTCCAGGAGGCCTGGCAGATTTCACTCTCCCAGTACACTACCAGGGTATTTTGTATCCCTCCGGCCCAAGGGATCGCGCAGAGGATGGTTGGATGTTACATGTACATATGCGCCATAGCCCCGCCCCCGGAAGAAATCATCGGTGAGAAAGCCGCGCTCTTTGAAAAGCGCGTGTTTTACGTGTTCGAGCATTACGAAGAACTGTGGAAAAAATGGCT
>CAZEGG010000400.1:0-3033 GCA_964511755.1 uncultured Desulfobacteraceae bacterium
GACCTATACGATTCCGCGGTGGAAGCATGATGCCCTGGCAACGGACCTGGCGTCCTTCCTCGAAAAGGAAAAGAAGAAAGGTGGCTGAGAGAGCAGCTCGCTGATCAAGGGAGATACATGGATGAAGAAACCGCCAGATCCAAGAAGCAAGCGCTGATCTCCCTGCTCAGAAAACGAGGAACCCTCCTGATCGCTTTCTCAGGTGGCGTGGACAGTTCATTCCTGCTGGCAGCCGCAAAGGAGGCCCTCGGGAAGCAGGTCCATGCCGCAACCGCCCGCTCCATCATCCATCCCCCGGAGGAAATTGACGCGGCAATCCGGGTCGCCGCGTCGCTGGGAGTGGATCACACGGTGTTCCAGTCCCGGGAGACCTCCCTGGAAGCATTTGTCGCCAACACCGGAGAACGCTGCTATTACTGCAAGAAGAGCCTCTTTGTCCAACTCCTGGAGATCGCAGCAGAACATGGCCTCAAGGCCGTGGCGCACGGGGCCAACCGGGATGACCGGGGTGACTACCGGCCGGGTTTCAAGGCCGCCGAAGAAGCCGGCGCCATTGCACCGCTCATGGACGTCGGATTGACCAAGGAAGAGATCCGCTTCCTGTCGAGAGAAATGGGACTGCCCACCTGGAACAAGCCTTCCAATGCCTGCCTTGCCTCGCGAATTCCTTACGGAACGCCGGTTACACCGGCGAGGATACGGATGGTGGGGGAAGCGGAACAGTTCCTCAGGGAATTGGGTTTTGAGACGGTCCGGGTAAGATACCACGGAACAATGGCCACGATCGAGGGCAGGGTGGAGCGGCTCGCCGGGTTCCTGGAAGATACTGTCCGGAGCAGAATCGTTTCGCGATTCAGGGAAATAGGATTCCTGCATACAGCCCTGGACCTGGAAGGCTATGTCTCCGGGAAAATGAACCGCGACCTGGAAGAGGACGGATGAGGAGACCATCTATGCCGTACGAAGTTGTACTGCGCGACGCATACAAGGGATACACCCTTGATCAGGATAAAATCGTAACGCCTGAAGAAACGGTGAAGCGGTTTCGGGAGCGGCTGAAGCGCGTTGACCTGGATATCCTTGAAGAGATCGTCAGGATTGACAACGGCAGACTGGATATACCGGTCTACTTCAGCGTATGCGGCCGAGATGCCGAAAGGGTCATCGGGACAAAGAAGCAAATGGGAAAGGGAGGGACCCCCGCACAGGCGGAGGCCAGTGCTGTCATGGAACTGGCAGAGCGATTCAGCTTTTTCAGTTTCTGCAAGGACCCGAAAAACTTTTTCGTGGAACGATACGGGAATGTGAAGGAACAGGCCCTTCCGCTTGAACAGATCGCAAAATCCGTTCACGACGGGAGCCGGGATGTGGATCAGGCACTGGAAGTTTTCAGCCGGATTCCGCTGCAATGGACCTGGGGGTACAACCTGACACGTGGAAAGCCGGTCCTGGTCCCCTTCACGTGGTTTTACGCCATCAATGAATTCAACGGTCCGTCAGCCGGGAACTGTGTGGAGGAGGCAATTTCCCAGGGAATCTGCGAGGTGGTGGAGCGCCACGTGTCGAGTCTGGTCAGCCGCCGGAAGATCAGGGTCCCGGGGATTGATCCGGCAACCGCAGGTGACGAGGTGGTTCGCGGGATGCTCCGGAAATACGAAAAAGCCGGCGTAAAGCTCTTTGCCTCGGATTTTTCCCTGGACACGGGTATCCCGTCGGTGGGGGTGCTGGCCTACGATCCCGCCACCTTCCCCGCGACGAGTGAAATCGTGTGGACTGCCGGAACCACGCCCAGCCCGGAAAAGGCCCTGAGCCGCGCATTAACGGAGGTTGCGCAGTTGGCGGGTGATTTCAACAGCAGTTCCAATTATGTGGCCAGCGGTCTCCCCAAACTCGGGAGCCAGGAAGAAGCGGCCTTCATCATGGAGCCCGAAAGGATGGTGGGACTCTCCGAGCTTCCTGATCTCTCAAGCGAGAACATCAGGACGGAGGTGGAGGGATGCCTTTCGGCCCTTGCGGGGATCGGCATGGATGTCATCGTCATCAACGTGACCCATCCCGGGCTTGATATTCCCGCGTTCTATACCATCATACCCGGCGCGCACTTCAGGGAGCGGGCCCTGGGGACAAGTGTCGCCATGTTTTCGGCCAAACTTCTTTCGGAAAGCAATGACCCGGCAGAGGCAATCCCCCAGCTTCGGCGGATGGAGGAACGCATTCCCGGAAAGTACTTTGTTCAATTCTACCTGGGATACACATTTCTGAGGCGGGACAACCCCGCCGAGGCCCTTCGCTATTTCAGAAAGGCCCTTGAACTGACCCCCAAAGAGGAAGATATTCCGAGCATCTATTCCTACATGGGGGTGTGCCTGAAAGAGATGGGGCGTTACCGGGAGGCCATTGAGATCCTCCAAGAGGCCGAGAAATACGATCGGGATCGAACCGATATCTATAACCTCATGGGCTTCTGCCACTATATGCTGAAAGAACATGAAAAGGCCGTGGAGAGTTTCAAGAAGGTGATTCGCATCGACCCTGCTTCGGCAATCGACTACGCCAATATCGGGTCCAACTACCGGGATCTGGGAGAGCGGGAAAAAGCGATCCGGTATTATCGGCTTGCCCTCGAATTGGACCCCGGTATTGAGTTTGCTCGGGACAATCTCCGGAACCTGGAACGCATCGACCGGAAGAGGGAATAGAGCTCCCCGGGTCTGTCGACAGGTGGAGAGGAGGAGCCTCGCCATGCTGGAAAGGCGTCCGAAATGTTGCATACCCCGTCGGTAGTCGGAACCAGTGATTTCGCGCGTGTGCCGTGTTATCTTCTTGACATGATTCCACGATTTATTGGATTATTGACTGGTCGAAAAGGGAAAAACTGATTCGGAAGTTCGCTGGTTTTGACTTGACCACTGCCCGTTTCGTGATGAATTGAGGCCGCGTTGAAAGGAGGTCCTCTCCAGATGAAGAGTATCAGGATTGCCATTGCGGGAATCGGAAACTGCGCGAGTTCGCTTGTCCAGGGAATAGAATATT
>CAZEGG010000401.1:0-2984 GCA_964511755.1 uncultured Desulfobacteraceae bacterium
GCGGATCATCGGCAAAGAAAAAGGACATCAGCCCCGTTTTCAAGGAATTCAACGACCTTGGTCTCAAACCGGTGATCGTCAAGGTGGATCTGAGCGGCTGCACTCCTGCCGAAGCCTTCTTTGAAGCATACGGCAGGGAAAAGATCGCAGCGATCCCGCAACAGGCGCAGCCTATGGCAAAACAGGAAGGCGTCTACGCCGATCTCCTGGATCCCAGGGTGAAACGGTACCTTGAAGGGGGCCGGATGTCTATATTGCCTGAAGTGGCGACCAAAGTGCTTTTGAGCAACCGGGACGTCAACAGGGTGACCTGCATGAACGGTCCCATAAAGGACATCATATACTCCAAGGAAAAGGGCATCACCGTCAAGACGGACGGAAACAACGCCTTCGTGAAATTTCTCATCTCCAGGGATCCGGCGACAGGGGACCTGCTCTACGCCAAGATACCTTCGGAGCTCTACGTGGTCTGCGGGAGTGCCGGCACAGTCTATACGCTCATCGCGTCACCCAGGAACATTCCCGCCCAGTCTGTGGAGCTCGTTTCACACAAGAAGGATATCAAGAAGAATCTCTCCCTTTTCGAGGGCATCCCCTTTGAGAAGAAAGTGCTTCTGCTCGTAAAGGACGCGTACCGGGACGCAATCCCGGAAAGCTTCACAGTGCGGCTCTATAACCGGTCGATCAATATCTTTCGGGATATCGCAGTCTCCCTGAAGCGGGAGGTCATTGCGGACGGCGAAGGGCTGGACCTCAAAGAATATGTCCTCGCCCTCAAACCTACCTCAACCAAAGTGAACATGCCTTTGATGGAAAAATTCTTTCTCCTGCCGGAGCTCGCCCGGAATCCGGTGGGCATTGCCCTTGAACGCATGACCCTGAAAAAAGGCCGGACTGCGAGATTGTTCATCGTAGAAAGGCACGTTGATTAGGAGGTTTCTCAAAAAATGCTGTTAGGCAAGGACGGAACAAAGGAACCAAGGGGGCCCCTCGCCGCTCTCAGAAAGAAATGGGGGAAGCTCGACCCCAGAAAACAGAAGCTCATAACGCTCATCGTTTTCGCCCTGGCAATTCTGGCGTTCGCGGGCTTGGGGTACCACAGCAGGCAGAACCGGACGCACAAGACCAAAAAGGATCAGAAAGCGGAGACAAAAGAGATATCTCTCAACACGGACGTCATCGAGAAGAGTCTCTTCAGGCAGGCCCAGGATACCATCAACCAGCAGGGAAAGCTCATTGCCGACATGCGCAATGAAATAGCCAAGGTCAAGGCCGCCGCTCAGGAGGCGGCCAGGAAGAATGAAAATTCCTCAGGGAGGGAGAGAATATCTCCTCCCCCGTCGCCACGCGAAAAGCGAGCTCAACAACCTGAACAGATTCACCCTGCCATGCCGGGCAACCGGCTGCCTGCCCCGCAATACTACTCGCCCCCTCCCCCGCCGTCGAGTTCAATCAGTGCGGGCAATAGAAAGGGAGAGGAGGAAACCAATGTGCTCGGGGGCATAACCGTTGTCGCCAATCCCTCTCCCCCGGAAGAGTCCAAAAAGGAGGAAAGTAAAAAAAAATGTCAAATCTATTTGTCCCCTTCTTTTATGGAGGCGACTTTGCTCTCCGGCCTGGATGCCCCGACAACAACGGCGGGTAAGAGCAATCCCGTTCCGGTCCTTCTGCGCATCAAGGATCTCGCCATACTCCCCAACAAGGTGAAGGCCAATCTTAAGGGGTGTTTCGCCCTGGCCGAGGGCAAGGGCAACCTGGCGAGCGAGCGGGTGGATGTCAGGCTGCTGACCCTATCCTGCGTCTCCAAGAAAGGCCAATCGGTCATAGACCAGAAAGTGAAGGGGTACGTAGTGGATGAGGACGGAAAAGCCGGGCTCCGGGGCGTCGTGTCGGCCAAGATGGGGGCAATGCTCGCCAGGAGCGCCCTGGCCGGATTCTTGGGGGGCATGGGGGATGCTATCAAGTCCTCGACCATGAACCTGGAGACCACTGCCCTGGGGACCCAGACGCAAGTGTGGAGCAATACCGACACGAAAAACCTGCTCAGGGGCGGCATTGGAGGAGGCATATCGGAGGCGGGCAAGGACCTTGAAAAATTCTACCTGCAATTAGCCCAGCAGACGCTTCCCATCATCCAAGTGGGGGCGACAAAAACGGTCACTGTCGTCGTGAGCGAGGGCGTGAACCTGGAGGTCAAGAATGCAGCAATCATCAAGTAGGAGGAGAGTCCTCAGGATCACTCTGATCATTCTCGCTCTTTGCTTCTCGGGCTGCAGTGCGATCGTGAGTCCCTATAACGCGGAGTTTCAGTGTCCCGAGACCGACAAGGGGAAATGCGTGAGCGTCCAGACGGCGTACAAGGAAAGCATTGACAACCCCCTGGTCAAGGCAGATCCGGATAGTCTGCCTAAAGAGACGGCGAATAAGAGCAGACCTCCCTGCGAGACATGCGGCGGTACCGAGAGAAAAGGCCCCAAACAGAGCGAAGAACACCAACCCCACACCATCTCGAAGTCGGACGCTTACAAGTCAAGCAATCCGAAAGACCAATACCAGGATTCCCTTTACCGGAAACTCGCTTCCCTCATAGGACAGCCGTCTACGCCTGTAGTCGTCCCGCCCGACGTGGTGAGGGTCCTGATTTTGTCCTACACGGGATCGGAGAATGATCTCTTCAGCTACCGGTACGTGTATTTCTTCGCCACAGAGCCGAGCTGGATAATTTCAACGGCAAAAGAGGCAGACTAATATGAATGCGGGTATCATTTTAACGATCGTGGGAATCATCGTCTTTGCCGGTGTTATTGTCTTCAAAAAACGGCCGGCATCAGGAAAAAGGAAAAGCAGATAACCAGAAAACAGCCGCTTCCGGGGAAAGGAGGATAGGCGACACCCAATGGCATTTTTCAGTAACATCCTGTTTGGCAGGAACGGAGGCCTCACCCATAACGAATTGCACAGGATGGCCTTCAGGAACAGGTTTT
>CAZEGG010000402.1:0-2983 GCA_964511755.1 uncultured Desulfobacteraceae bacterium
GCCATGTGCACTCCGAGGCGGTATTGACGGATTGGGCCGTCCTGGGGGAATCCTGTGTCGTGGAACAGCGAAGCCGGATAGCACGATCCGTGATCTGGGATCATGTCACTGTCCAGGAAGGTGTGAACGTGGTTGAAAGCGTGGTGACATCCTACACCCATGTAACCCAGGATGTGACAGGGGCAATAGTCTAAAGAGCGGTCATGCTGTCCGCCCAAGCGACAGCATCCATATAGTACTCGGGAAGTTTCTCTTCCCGGATGCCGATTCCGGAGCTGGTCTGCGAAAGGATTTTCCAGTCCCCCACTTCATACGCCCTGATTAACTTGAGAAAATCAGCGAGTTCTCCATCGTCGGAAACCAAGGCCCTCTTGATGCCCTCCGAGAGGGGCAGTTCTTCCATCAGCTTTTCCATACCTTCGTCCAAAATGGCGTCTATCAGAGAAAACAACCCAAGAGTGAAGAGCTCTGAATCATTTGTGCTGACTGACTCCTCCTTTCCCAACAACTCACACAGCCGTGCACGAATGATTGAAGTTCGGAGCAATTCTTCCGGTTTGTCAGAGGTTAGTTGGGACATGAGTATGAGTGAAATAAAACGCCTCAGACCTTTCTGCCCAAGCAGAACCATCGCCTGCTTGATGGATGAAATCTCCTGGAGCCGTCTGAAGTAGGATGAGTTCATGTAACGCAGAAGCTTGTAGGAGATGGAAACATCTCTGGAAACAATCTTTTCAAGCTCTTCAAACTTTATTTCTTCCTTGTTTGCCTCCGCCACCATCTGTGTCAGCGTCATCCTTGACGGAGAAACGTCTTTGCCCTTCACTATTTGCGGTTTGCTGAAAAAATAGCCTTGGAAATAGGAGAAACCCAGGTCAACAGCCTTCTCCACCTCTTCACGTGTTTCGACTTTTTCCGCCAAGAACTTGACACCGAAGGGGGTCAGTCGTTCGACATACTCTGCAATCTTATCCATGGGGGTAGCCACGAAATCGATTTTGATAATTTTTGCAAGTTCAATGAGCGGTTTCAGTTCCTCCCGGTACAAAAAATCGTCCAATGCAATCTCATACCCTTTTTCCGACAGCTCAAAGCATGCGTCCAGGACCTCAACTCCCGGGTGCACATCCTCAAGGACTTCCACCATGATCTTTTCCCGGGGGAACATGAAAGGCACCCTCTTTATCAACAGATCCCGGGTGAAATTGATGAAGGCCCTTTTCCCCCCGGCTACCTGTTCAAGCCCCATGCTGAGAAAGGTGTTTGAAAGGAGTTTTGACGTGGCCGTGTTCCCGTCAATGTTCGGGAATGCATTGGTCATTCCTCCCCTGAAAAGCAGCTCATATCCGTAGATCTTCAGGTTTTTCTCAAATATCGGTTGTCGTGCAACATAAATTTCCATGCTCACTCATGCATGTTGACAGGTAGTCTCGTGAAGGCTTCTCTTCCCCAGGGCTGACTGTGTGCACAAATCAGGCCACGATAGAATGGTGCCTTGCCGGTGATCAGGATTTTGTGTTTGTGTGCAGAAGAGAATATGATAGACATGGTGGCGGGCTTCCTTTTTTATCTCTGCGGAGCGTGGACATTGGACGATGCGTTGAAAGATTTTGTTCGTACTTTTCTTGGAGACCAGGGTCTCCAGCCCGATGAAGCGGGCATGGAGACGCTCCGGGGGGACGGCTCCAGGCGCCTTTTTTGGCGGGTACCCTGCGTGGACTCCGAAAGACGGTTTATCGTCCTGTCAAACTCCCCTGTCGATTCCTTCGCCCACAGGGAAAATCTCGCCTACGTTCAAATCGGAAATCATCTGAAATCGAAAGGGATTCCCGTCCCCCGAATTTATGTGTTCGAGCCTGAGAGGGGCTGGGTAGTCATGGAGGATCTGGGCAGACTGCGGCTCCAGGATGTGGTTGCCGGAAGAGAGGATCCAGTCCCCCTGTACCGCCGGGTCGTCGGCATGCTCCTCCGAATGCAGTTGGAGTGCGCCGAAGGTTTTGAAACCGGATGGTGCTGCCAGACAGGACATTATGACCGCTCCGTGATGCGCCTGTACGAATCGGATTACTTCCGGGACGCTTTTCTGGGCCTGTACCTTGGAATCGAGAAGGATTGGCGGGAACTCGACCCCGCGTTTGAATACACGGCGGAAAAGGCATCCCGATCCCGAAACTCTTTTTTCCTTTTCCGCGACTTCCAGTCGAGAAATATCCTTGTCGATGACGGGCGGATCGGGTTTGTTGACTGGCAGGGAGGACGTTTGGGTCCCCTGGGTTATGACCTCGCTTCTCTCTTGATCGATCCCTACACTTCCCTCTCTTCCGAAACACAGGACGCTATTTTCCAGACGTATCTCAACCTGCTCGAAAAACACGACCCTGTGCTGGCAGATGACCTGGTGCAGGCTTATCCCTACCTGGCACTCCAGAGGAACCTGCAGATCCTGGGCGCCTTTGGGAATTTGACCAAGGTCCATGGGAAAGGCTATTTCAAAGCCTACATACCCGGCGCCATGCGTACTCTTATCGGGCGTCTCCGCCGGATGGAGGATCAAGAGCTCTCCCCTTTGAAAGAACTGATGGAACAATTGGCCGAGAAAAAGCACGGCTCGGACGGTACCCTTCCACCAGTCACTCAGAAAAAGGATCCCATCCCGTACCCTTGAACCTTGTACCAGCCTGCAAGTACCCAAAAGCCGGATGAACCAAGAATTTTTGGCTCGACAAGTCCCCGTGCACACGATAAGATCGCAGGTCATGTTCCGGGAGAGGAGGGGGACTAACCACCCCAGGAATAATCATGCCTCCAAAAAAACTTTTCGAACCGGGGATATTCGTCTCCACTTTTTCGGGCCAGGCAGGGATTGTACTCTCGGAACAAGGGCTTGTGAAGGCCAGGAGCACATACCGGGAAGGGAAACGCCCCGGATACTATTTCGCCCCGGGATGCTGCCAGAATCCCGACTACGTCCTGCAGGTGCCGG
>CAZEGG010000403.1:0-2966 GCA_964511755.1 uncultured Desulfobacteraceae bacterium
CACTGAAAAGACCAGCCCGGAAGACTCGGAACGGAAGAAATGGCTTTTTCCCTGAACATCGTCGAGGAGCCACCTGATTGCTTCCGGGGTGTAAGGAGAGAGCGCTTCCTATCCGGAAGAAGGCTTGCCATGTCATTTCATGAGCGATTTTCCCAACTGGCCCGGGACCTCGGGTTTATCGGGGTGGGCTTCTGCCGTGCGGGTCCTCCGCCGTTTCTTGGCGAGTATAACCGGTGGGTGGATGCTGGGAAGTACGGAGAGATGGAATGGCTCCGGAAGCATAGGGAGCTGAAGGCCGACCCCGGAAATGTGCTCGAACATTGTGCGAGCGTCATCACGCTTGCATATCCCTACGGCCCCGAAAAACCACGCACTTCCGAGGGCTTTACGGCTGCACGCTACAGCCGTCCCCTGGAACCTGATTACCACGGGAGCATCAAAGCAACGGCCCGGCCTCTCCTGGGTCTCATCTCGAAAGAATATCCCGGGCAGCGATCGCGTATCTGCGTCGATTCGGCCCCTCTCCTGGAGCGCGGGTTCGCCTGGGCAGCGGGCGTGGGGTTCATTGGGAAGAACAACATGCTCATTATACCGGAGCACGGTTCATACCTGTTCCTGGCCGAAGTGGTTACTACGGCTTCGTTTCCCATCCCTGCGTCGAAAGAGATGGTCACCATGTGCGGACCATGCAGGCGCTGCGTGGACGCGTGTCCCACCGGGGCTCTTGAAGGCCCGTTCTCTCTAGACGCTGGAAAATGCCTTTCCTATCTGACCGTTGAGAAAAGGGGTCCCGTGGACAGGGAAACGGGGAAAAGGATGAGGAATTGCTTTTTCGGGTGCGATGTGTGCCAGGAGGTCTGTCCGTTCAACCGGGACGCCGGGAAAATGGTGGAATGCCTTCCTCCTGTCGGAACACTGCTGCACATGGGCCGGCAGAGCTTTGAAACCCGATTCGGAAAGACCGCTTTTGCAAGGGCCGGCCTCGAAAAGATGAAAAGCAACATCAGGGCAATGGCTCAAGATGCCTTTCCACAAACGCCTTGACGGCTTCGGGAAACCGGGGGTCAAGGCTGGAACTGCTGTGGTCGGAATCAAGGGACACAAAGAGTTCGGCCCGCCCCGGAGGAAAGCTGTCCCTGAGCCGCCAGGCATGATGGAGAGGAAAATTCCGGTCTCTGCCTCCGTGGATGATGAGGACGGGGAGATTGATGGACGGGGCAAGCCTCACCGGGCTGACCGTATCCAGCCTGAAGCGATAGAATATATCCATCCACAGCAGCATCATAGGGGCGAAGAGAGGCCCGAAAAAACGATTCTGATTGCGGTACAGGGACAGCAGGGCCTCCCTGGTCCGTGCATAACACCCCTCCAGGAACAGCAGACGAACCCGTTTCGTTCTTCTGCTTGCGGCGATGACGGCGCCCGCGGCGCCGATTGAATGACCGTAAAGCAGAACGGGTTCGTTGATCCAGTCCATGACGGTCTCGATATCCTCGGCGAACCGGAAGGCGTTCATCAATCGTTTCTTGGATGATTCCCCGTGGTCCCTCGCACTGTGGAGCACGGTGGTGAAGCCCATGTGTCCGAATAATCGTGCTCTCGCGACCATCCTGTTCCGGTTTCGGCTCCATCCGTGGGCCAGGAGGACGGTGCCCCTTGACTCCCCTTCCGGCTCGATCCGCCACACCTCCAGTTCCCCGCCGCCGGCTGCCGGAATCCTGGTATCAGTAATGTGCCCCCAATCCGGAATATCGTTTACCGGCCGGCGCGGTATCCGGTGGGCAAGGTAGGCAAAGGCGAGGGCAAGTATGAGGTACAGGGCGATGGAGACGGAGAGGAGAAAGAGCAACATGCCAGAGAACCGGGCTTTACAGCCGCTTGAAGCGCGAGGACGATCTGGTGCGGTCCGAAAAGAGTTTTGAACAGGTCGGGCAGTATCTGTGGTGTTCTTTCAAATCCACATGCGGCGATGTCGCGTCCGTAACGTGGGCCAGAAATTTTTGAGAGGCAAAATATCTGCCGCATGACTCACAACGGATAAGGGGATGAATACCGATAGTTTCATCACGAATGGTTATGGTCCTGATCCCTTCTTCGTCCACCAGGTGAATGGTGCCTGTCGGGCATATGTTGGCGCAGGTCCCGCACCCGATGCAGAGGCCTTCCGTCGGCGTCACGTAGCTGGTTCCGTCGCGTTTTTCCATCTTTAATGCTCCGGGACCCACAACCTCCTTGCATACCCGGATACAGAGGCGGCAGCGTACGCAGCCGTCGGGAATGGGACCTGTGGGAATACCGAATTCTTCGGCAATCCTCAAGAGGGTCTTCGCCTGGGGCGCCAAGGCAAGGAGCCGGTGCATGGCCTTCTCCCGCGCCTGCCTCACAAGCTCCGAATCAGTCGTTACGGTGAGGCCCTCCGTGGCTTTGAGGATGCAGGAGAGCATGGCTCTCGGCTTCCCTACCTTGCTTGCCACTTCAACTGCGCAGAGCTTGCAGGCACCGATGGGGCGCAGCGCTTTGTGGTAGCAGAGGGTAGGGACCCTGATGCCATTCTCCCGCAAAACTTCCAGAACGCTCAGTCCTTCCTCGGCTTCATAAGGCCTTTCATCGATGGTGAGGTGTACCCTTCCCATGATAATACGCTGCCTAAGTACTCCCATTCATAAGTTCGATGAAGTATTCTTTGCGTAATTTCACCGCGCCCTGTCCCTCTTCCGGGGCTTCGCCGTAAAGATTGACAGACGACGGACGACCGTTTCACTCGGACGATAGACGAAAAAGCGTCGCACAAAAAATCAGTTCACCGCCCGCTTCGCTAGAGACGCAGAGAACGCAGAGTCGACTGCCTTTTCTTTTGCCGCTGAGACGCCGGCAAAAGAAAAAAGACTCGTGTTTCACCTCTTCTCCGAACCTAAGCTCTCTCCAAACCCGGCCATCTCTCTCGACACACACTTTGAAATGCAACT
>CAZEGG010000404.1:0-2964 GCA_964511755.1 uncultured Desulfobacteraceae bacterium
TCTCCGCCCGGTTCCATGACGATTTTGAATCCGCCGTCCTCCATGCCGTCAATGGCGGCGGGCAAAACCAGGTGCGCGCTATACTTGCCGGTACCCTCACGGGTGCCCAAGTGGGTTTAAGGGGCATTCCGAAGCGCTTCCTTGAAGGTCTCGAAAAGTCGGGCGACCTTCAACACCTGGCTGAGACGCTGGCGTCGCAGTTGGAAAATGCCTGAGATATGAAAATTGGATGGAGAGGTTTTAATGCCGGATCAGAACAGCCTTCGGAATCAAGCCCAAATTGTCTATTTCTCACACGGGGGAGGTCCTTTGCCGATCCTCGGAGATGCCGGCCACAAATCTATGGTGGATTTCATGCTCCATCTTCCGTCTCGGCTGAGGAAACCCGATGCCATCCTCGTCATCAGTGCCCATTGGGAAGAAAGCACGGCAACACTTTTGGCCGCGCCTGCTCCTCCCATGTTGTACGATTATTATGGTTTCCCCGATGAGGCCTATGAAATCACGTATCCGGCTCCGGGAAGCCCCGATCTTGCCAACAGGATCGCAGGCTTGTTGATCGAAAATAATATATCGGCTCATCTCGACCCTCAGCGGGGATTTGATCATGGTTTGTTCATCCCGCTGAAACTGATGTACCCTCAAGCCGACATTCCCTCTCTGCAACTGTCGTTATTGCGCGGTCTTGATCCGGCTGCGCACATAGCTCTCGGCAAAGCGCTGCACGAATTGATGTATGAGAATATCCTGGTCATCGGATCCGGTTTTTCTTTCCACAACATGGGAGCATTTTTCTGGAGAGGAATCAATGCGCCGGACCCGGCCAATGATGCCTTCCAAAATTGGCTGTCCGAAGTAATTACCGGCTCAATACCCCAGTCCGAGCGTGAACGACTTCTCATCGAGTGGCAGAAGGCCCCTTCCGCGAGATATTGTCACCCCCGCGAAGAGCATTTGCTGCCGCTCCATGTGTGTCTCGGTATGGCAAATAAGCCGGCCACGAAAATATTTGACGACTGCATCCTCGGCAAACGCGCACTCGCGTTTTTGTGGTGAGAAGAAAAGAGGAGTCATGCAATGATGGAATCGAAGATGATTAACGCACTGGCAGAAGCGCTGTTTGCCGAACACAAGGCAGCAAAACCCTATCATCCATTCGAAGAATCCATCCGGTCGACGTCGCTCAGGGATGCATACCTGATCCAGGAGGCATTTTTGAAGTTATTGATGGAGGCGGGTCGGGGTCACCTTGCCGGTTATAAAATCGCTTTGACTTCCAAGGCTATGCAAGAGATGTGCGGTGTCGACCAGCCTTTGGCCGGGGCTGTCTTGTCATCGGTGATCCATCCCTCACCGGTGAAATTGAGTTATGCCAATTTTCAGCATTTAGGAGTTGAATTTGAAGTCACCGTCAAGCTTGGCGCCGATCTGCCTGCTGCCTCCGGCCCTCACACCCGGCAAAGTGTCGCTACCGCCATTGCAGCCTGCATACCCTCATTTGAGCTGATCGAAGACCGCCGCGCGGACTACCGGAAGTTGGATGCATTTACTTTAATTGCCGACAATTGCTGGAACGGCGGTGTGGTCCTGGGAACTCCGGTGACGGAATGGCATCGCGTTGATCTGGAAAATGCCCCCACCCGACTGGAGCTAAACGGCGAACCCATTGATGAAGGCCTGGTGGGGGATGCTATGGGACATCCCTTCGAAGCCGTTGCCTGGCTGGCCAATCTGCTCAACCAGCAGGGCAAGATGCTCAAACGGGACATGCTCGTAATGACAGGAAGCAGTATTAGAACCAGATTTCCGAATGCCGGCGATACGCTGTATTTCCTGATCGAAGATATGGGCGGTGTCCGGCTGGAGCTGGGCCGTTAACGGTGATGATGGAACTGGGGATCAGCCTTTGGCATTTGAAATCATTGTCAAATATCAACGGGCTGACCCCATTGTCTCCAGGGGGCATAATTGTGGCATCTGTTCGGCAGTTTGTCCCTACGGATTGAAAGCGCTGAAAAGGAAGTCGGGGATGTGACTCCGACAATTCCCACACCAAAGGCAGCCCTGCTGTGTTTCCAACGAAAGCAAGTGAAATAAGAACTTGACCGCATATAGTGATTTCAGTAAGTTATTCGCAGGTTTTTTTTCGGCAATAGTAATGTGGTAAAATATTAAATCAGATCAAATTAAGCGAGGAAATATCAGCATGAGTGCTATTCTGGAAGTGTTTTCGGACTACATCTGACCCTGGTGCTACTTCGTTACCGGGCGTATCGAACGACTGAAGCAGACATATAATGTGGAAATACGGTGGACGTGTTTTCCGCTCCACCCCGAAATACCGATGGAGGGGAGGTCCCTGGAGGATCTGTTCCGAGGCCGATCCGTCAATCTCTCGGAAGTGGCGGCGCGCTTAAAATCCGTGGCCCAGCAGGAAGGTCTGCCTTTCACCGACCGCAAGATGACCTACAACAGCCGACTCGCCCAAGAGTTGGGAAAGTGGGCGGAATCCCAGGGAAAGGGAGAACAATTCCACCATCTCGCGTTTCGGGCGTATTTTGCCGACGGAAAGAACATCGCGGAAATCCCCGTCCTGATGGAAGTGGCGGCAGCCGCAGGTTTGCCGGAGCAGGAAGTGAAAAGTATCGCGTGCGACAGACCCTTCAAGGAGGCCGTGGACGAGGACTGGTCCCGTTCCCGCCGGGTGGGCATCACCGCCGTACCGACGTTCATGATGCAGGATGAAAGGCTGGTCGGGGCGCAACCGTATGAGGCCCTGGAACGATTCCTGGTCAGAAGGGGTGTCAAAAAGCGCAAATAAGTCATAAATCCTCGGCCTTCGGCATACGGCTTACCTACTGGAGATCCCCGCACCATACCTGAGTCAAGCGAAGTCTTGACCTGCCGGTAAGGAGGACCCCATGAAAATTCATTACCAATCGGAGAGCAAGATCGCCACGATAC
>CAZEGG010000405.1:0-2945 GCA_964511755.1 uncultured Desulfobacteraceae bacterium
CGCCGTCTCAGCGGAAAGGGAAAAAATCTTTTCTTTGCGAACTCTGCGACTTTGCGGTGAACGAAAATTATCCAATCCGGGTACGTGCACTAAGGATGCTGAAAGGGGTTCGCAACCGGCATCGGCCTGCGTTCACGGCGCGAGTATGACCAGGGCATCCACTGCGACCGGCCGGGCACCTTTCAAGATCAGGGGATTGATATCGATCTCTTTCACCTGTTCGTTCTCAAGTCCTATCCGGCCCACATTGATGAGAATCTGCGACAGGGAATCGAGGTCGGCAGCTTCCATGCCGCGCACCGATTCGAGGATCTTGCGGCCCTTGATTTCCTGCATCATGTCGAGGGCATCCCGCTTCTCCAAAGGGGCCACCCGAAAAGCGATATCCTTGAGGATTTCCGTGAATATTCCGCCAAGGCCGAACATGACACACGGACCGAACTGGGGATCGCGGGTAAGGCCGACCACCAGCTCCCGCTGGCCCTTTACCAACTCCTGGACCAGGACTCCTTCCCCTTCCCCCTGCATTTTTCCCATGATTTCCGTGAAAGCTGCCCTGGCTTCTTTCTCATTCCGTATGTCCACCCGGATCAGCCCCTTTTCCGTCTTGTGAGTAATGGATGAAGAGTTGCCTTTCATCACCAGGGGAAAGCCGATTTCATCGACTGCCCCGGAAAGATCCTTTATGTCTTCTATCAGGATTTCCCTGGTGACCGGGATGTCATACAAGGACAGAAGCTGTTTCGATTCGTGCTCTGAGAGGGTCTTGCGTCTCTGCTTTATTGCCTTTTCTATGATTTCCATTGGTTCCTCCCTGTTTTGCCCATATGTCCGTCCCACGTAGACGGCTCCGTGTATCGCTAAGGACTTGTGGCTTCCTAAGTTCGATGACGTAATCTTTGCAGTATTTCACCGTCCGCCTGTCCCGTGAGGCTGTCTTTTCCCTTTCCGGCGTCTCAGCGGAAAGGGAAAAAATCATTTCTCTGCGAACTTGGCGTCTTGCGGTGACTCCCAACTATCCAATCCTGGTATGATATCGATTTTACAGATACGTAGGCTATATTGCACGTCCTTTAAGGAATCGATGCCGTTCTCTGAGGAGCGCCAGGGACCATGCGGCCTTTTCTAGGGTGTCGTAGCACATGATCCTCTCTCCTCTCTCGATTCTGCCGGCAATCTCACCCCTGGCCGGCCCGTAGAGCCAGACAGCGACCGGCTTTTGCCTCTCCTTTGAAGCGGTCTTGATGAGGCCCTCCGAGACATCCAGGAAACCGAATTTCCCGGTATCCACGGCGACGCTGATGCAGAGGACCCCATCCACATGAGAGTCCGCAAGGGCTGCTTTCAGTGCCCGGGCGTAGACCTCCCGTATCCCGTGCTTCATCACTGCGGGCCAGAGATCCAGAGGATTTCCCAGTGGCATCCATTCCGGAGAAAGTTCAGCCACGCTCAGTATAGTCTCTTTGGACAGATGGGCAAGTTCAAGCCCGTTTCTTTCGAGTGCGTCGCTTGCAATGATCCCTCCCGCCCCGGTTACGGTGAGAACCGCGATTCGGTTTCCTTTCAGGAGTGGTTGATTCAGGAGGGTTGTCACCGCATCGTTCATCTGGCCGTCTTCATCGAGAAACAGACACCCCGCCCGTTTCAGAGCAGACCGGTAAATGTCGTAGTCCCCTGCCATACTGCCGCTGTGTGAAGCTGCAGCCCGGGCGCCTGCCGCACTCTGTCCTGTCTTAAAGACGATGATGGGTTTCTGTGCGGCGACTCGTGAGGCAAGGGAAAGAAATTCCTTTGGCTGCGCGAGGCCTTCCATGTGTATGGCAATGATTTTTGTATCCGGATCTTGCCCAAGGTATTGAAGACATTCGTGGAAGCCCACATCGCAGGCATTGCCGATATCGATTCCTTTCCCGATCCTGCCCGTGAAATTGCTGGCGCCCACGAAAAAAAGCCCGGACTGGCAGATCATCCCTACAGGTGCTTTTTCCTTATTCAAGGGCATGAAGGAGGTTGTGAGATTATGAAAATTATTGACGACGCCGAGGGTATTGGGCCCAAGTATCCGTAAGCCGTTCTCCCTGGCGATGGCCGTCATTTCATTCTGGAGTGCCTTCCCCTCCTCATCGGCATCGGCAAAGCCCTGACTCACAACAATGACCGCCTTCACCCGGGATGCTGCGCAATCCCGGATAGTTGGAACGACCGATTGGCGCGGAAGAGAGATGATGGCGAGGTCAACCGGTTCGGGGACCTCTTTGATGTTTGAATAGGCCGGAAAACCCAGGATTTCTTTTGCCTGGGGGTTGATGGGAAAGATTTTGCCTTTGAACCCATACTGGAGGAGGTTCTCCATCAGGTTGTAGGAGCCGGGGCCGGTCCTGCGGCTTATTCCGATAATGGCAATGCTTCCGGGTTCCATGAAGTGATTCATAGAGACGCCTCTCGTCCGCTGCAGAGTTTCCGGTACTTCCAAAGGTTTCCAAGGGCCTCGGCCGCCCGTTCGGGCGAGGGATAGTTGACCAGGGCCCCCGCGTCTTCCAAATCCTTCACCTGGCTATCCCAGATTCCCGGAGGGGAAAGGATGCAGCTGATCATAGGTTTCTTCTGCCCCCAGTCTTTCAGGAGGGTGCTCATTTGTTCCACGGCATCCACGTTCGCGGAGGCAAACATCATGAAGAGGAGAATCGCGTGCACGCGCTCATCATCGAGGACCGCTTGTACGATACCCGTTATGGCGGCGGAATCGTACCAGGCGGGACCCATATCGACCGGGTTTGTCCTGAGGGCAAGGGGCGGCAGAAGGTTGTTTACGGCTGCCTGGGTTTTTTCGCCGAACCTGACGATATCGAGGCCTTCAGCCTCACAGATATCGCTTCCTGCCATCCCGGGGCCTGCCTGGCCCGACAGGATCGCCACCCCCGGACCTTCGGGAAGGGGACAGCCTG